>JACRMD010000322.1 GCA_016215085.1 Solirubrobacterales bacterium
CCGAGGTCGAGCTCGACGCCCACCGCTCCGTGCTCGACGCCATCCTGCAGCTCAAGGACGACGACGGGACGCTGGCCGTCCGCTACTCCTGCCGCGCGGCGATCTGCGGCTCGTGCGGGGTGCGCGTCTGCGGCCGCCCGCACCTCGCGTGCAACACGCCGCTGGGCACCGCGCAGGGCTGGGCCGGCGACGGGCCGATCACCGTGGAGCCGATGGGCAACATGCCCGTCATCAAGGACCTCGTCGTCGACATGGACGCGGTCCACTGGCGCAAGGTCCAGCGCGTGACGCCGTGGCTGCAGGGCGAGCCGCCGGCCGACGGGCGCGAGCACCTGGTCGACCACGCCACGATGGTCGACGTCACGCAGGTCCAGGCGTGCATCCACTGCGGCGCGTGCGTCTCCAACTGCATGTCCTTGGAGGTCGACCCGCTGTTCATCGGGCCGGCCGCGCTGGCCAAGGCCTACCGGTTCGTCGGCGACCCGCGCGACACCCGCGACGCGGAGCGCCTGCGCGACCTCGCGCAGGACCCGCACGGCCTCTACGACTGCACCCACTGCTTCCAGTGCATCGACGCCTGCCCCAAGGGCGTCGAGCCGATGAACCAGATCATGCGGCTGCGGCGGATCGCCGGCACCGACCACGGCATCGTCGACCGCAACAACGGCCATCGCCACGAGGCCGGCTTCGTCGCCAACGTCCGCCGCAACGGGCTGCTCAACGAGGCCGACCTGGTGCGCGACTCCTACGGGATGACCAACCCGCGCCTGGTCCCGGTCCTGGTCGAGTCGCTGCCCGCCATCACCAGGGCGCTGCTGCGCCGCAAGATCGGCCGCGAGGCCATCGGCCACCCGCATCGCTCGCGGTTCAAGGACCTCCCGGGGCTCTTCGACGAGATCGAGGGCCGCGAGGAGCGGGTGGAGCTGCGGCTCTACGTCAGCGGTCGCGAGGACGACTGAGGCTAGGCGGCGTCCCCGGGCCGCAGGAACTGGATCTCGGGGATGATGCAGGCGGGGGAGACCTTCAGCAGCAGGCGCGCCGCCTCGGCGATGTCCTGCGGCGTGATCATCTCCTCGGCCGGCACCTGGCCCTTGACGAAGTCGGTCATCGGCGTGTCGACGAAGCCGGGGCACAAGGCGGTGGACTTGATGCCCTCCGCGCTGAGCTCCTTGTGCATGCCCTGCGTGAAGTTCACGACGGCGCCCTTGGTGGCGGCGTAGACCGACAGCCACGCCTGGCCGGTCTTGCCGGCGATCGAGGCGGTGTTGATGACCAGCGCGCTCTTGTGCTCCTTGGCCGCCTCGCGCAGCAGCGGGACGCACTCGCGGTAGAACAGGATGATCGAGCGCAGGTTCACGCCGAGCTGGATGTCGAGCTTCTTGGTCTCGATCTCCGTGACCGGCGCGCCGATGCCGACGCCCGCGTTGTTGACCAGGACGTCGAGGCGGCCGAAGCGCTCCTGGTGGCGGCGCACGACCTCCTGGACCTGCTCCTCCTCGCCGAGCGGGCCGGCGACGACCTCGACCTCGTAGCCCTTGGCGCGGAGCCCCTCCGCGGCCTGCTCGAGCTTCTCGGGGCGGCGGGCCGCGATCGTCAGCCCGTAGCCCTCCTCGCCCAGCATCTCCGCGATCGCGAGCCCGATGCCGCTCGACGCACCCGTGACGATCGCCGCGCGATCGGCCATGACCAGTCCTCCGTCCCTCGCTCGTGATTGGAGCGCGGCATCCAATCACCTCCTACAGTTCCACGTCCCCCGATGTCCCACGTGCCCCGTCTCCTGCTCCTCGCCCTCGTCCTGGTCGCCGCCGGCTGCGGCTCCGGCGACGACGGCGACAACGCCGCCGCGCCGCCCGAGCCCAAGCCGACCGCGCAGGCCGCCGACTTCCCGAGCGCGTCCGGCCGGACGCTGCCCGACGTCATCAACGGGCTGCCGTCGGGCCCGGCGCTGGCGCCGAGCGTCAGCATCCTCGACAAGGGCAAGAAGAACCGCGTCGCGTTCGCGCTCTTCGACGACGCCCGCAAGCAGCTCTCCGGCGCCCCGGTGGCGCTCTACATCGGCAAGACCGACGGCTCGGGGGCGCGCGGCCCGTACGTGGCGCGCGACGAGTCGCTGGCGGTCAAGACCCAGTTCCGCAGCAAGCAGACGGCGACCGACCCCGACGCCGCGCGCACGGTCTACGTCGCGGACGTCCCGTTCTCGCGCAAGGGCAAGTACGCGGTGTTGGGGATCGCCAAGCTCGACGGCCGGCTCGTCGCCACCGACCCGATCGCCATGGAGGTCGGCGCCAAGGGCGCCACGCCGCCCGACGTGGGGGACAAGGCGCCGGTCATCCACACGCAGACGCGCGCCGACGTCGGCGGCGACCTCTCGAAGATCGACACGCGGATCCCGCCGCTGGCCCAGCTGCACGCGGTCGACTTCGCCGACGTCCTGGGCGAGAAGCCCGTCGTGCTGGTCTTCGCCACGCCGCAGCTCTGCCAGAGCCGCGTGTGCGGCCCGGTGGTCGACGTCGCCGCGCAGGTGCAGTCGCAGGTGGGCGACGACGTCGCGTTCGTCCACCAGGAGATCTTCAACGACAACGACGTCAGCAAGGGCTACCGGCCCCAGCTGGCGACCTACCGGCTGCCGTCCGAGCCGTGGACGTTCGTGATCGACCGCTCGGGCCGGATCGTCCAGCGGTTCGAGGGCGCCTACTCGGTCGGCGAGCTGCAGCGCGCCGTCGCCAAGGTCCGCGGCAGCTAGGCCTACGCCGCGAGCCAGGCGGCGACGTTCTCCGGCGGGCTGCCGTGGAACTCCGCCTCGGCGGCCAGCTCGATCAGCCGGTCGTCGTCGTTGTCGACCGCGTCCCGGCGGAACGCGAGGTAGGTGACGATCGCGCCGGCCATGGTCAGCGCCGGGTCGTCGCGCTCGGGGTCCAGCGCGCCCGTCGCCTCGTCCATCTGCTGCTCGACGTCGGTGAGGGCGCTGATCGGCTCGTCGCGATCCTCGAAGCGGGCGAGCAGGTCGGCGAGGCGCTCGTCGGCGCCGTCGGGGTCACACGCCTCCACGGCGCGATGCACCGCCTGGGAGAGCGTCAGGGGCTGCGGTTCGGTGGCCATCTCCGCTCGCGGTACCCGGGCCGAGCCGGGGTGCGCCCGCCCCTCGTCCTGCCGCTGACACGGCCGATTCGAGGGCGCCGAACTGCCGTTTGTCGAAGCGCTTCTGCCGGAGAAGCGCTTCGACGTGAACGTCCTCGGGATCAACGCCGTCTTCCACGATCCGGCCGCCGCGATCGTCGTCGACGGGGTCACCGTCGCGGCCGCCGAGGAGGAGCGCTTCAGCCGCCGCAAGCACGGCAAGACGCCGGTCCCGTTCTCGACCTGGGAGCTGCCGGAGCAGGCGATGCACTGGTGCCTGCGGCGCGCCGGCCTCCGCGTCGAGGACCTCGACGCCATCGCCTACTCCTACGACCCGGCGCTCGGCATGGCGCCGGGCGACGACATCACCGCCGGCGACTGGGAGGGGCTGCGCACGCTCTTCGTCGCGCGCGCGCCGCGGTTCCTGCAGACCGCGCTGCCGGGCCTCGACCCGTCGATCGTCCGCTTCGTCCCGCACCACGTCGCGCACGCGGCGTCGGCGCACCTCGCCTCGCCGTACGACTCCAGCGCGGTGCTGGTCGCCGACGGCCGCGGCGAGCGCGCCTCGTCGCTGGCCGGCCGCTACGACGGCGGCGACCTCCAGACGCTCGCCGTGCAGGATCTGCCGCACTCGCTGGGCCTCGTCTACGAGGAGCTCACCGCGCACCTCGGCTTCCGCCGCTCCAGCGACGAGTACAAGGTGATGGCCATGGCCTCCTACGGGGAGCCGCGGTTCCTCGACGCGTTCCGCGAGCTCGTGTGGGCCACGGGCGACGGCGGGTTCGTCACCGAGCCGGTGGACTGGTCGCGCTTCGCCCCGCCGCTGCCCAGGGGCGGCGACGGGTGGACCGACGCGCACGCGGCGCTGTCGGCCAGCGTCCAGGTGCGCCTGGAGGAGGTGCTGCTCGAGCTCCTGCGCTGGCTGCACGCGCGCACGGGGGAGACCCGGCTGACGATGGCCGGCGGCGTCGCGCTCAACTGCGTGGCCAACGCGCGGCTGCTGCGCGAGGGGCCCTTCGAGGAGATCTGGGTCCAGCCCGCCTCGGGCGACAGCGGCACGGCGCTCGGCGCGGCGATGCAGGTCGCCCACGACCTCGGCGACGAGGTGCGGCCGATGGGCTCCGCGGCGCTGGGCCGCGAGTGGGACGAGGACGAGCTGGCCGGCTGGCTGGACCGCGCGGCCGTCCGCTACGAGCGGCCCGGCGACGTCGCCGATGCCGTCGCCCAGGCGCTGGCCGACGACGGCATCGTCGCGTGGTTCCAGGGCCGCTCGGAGTTCGGGCCGCGCGCGCTGGGCCACCGCTCGCTGATGGCGAACCCGTGCCACGCGCGCAACCTCGAGCGGCTCAACGACGTCAAGGGCCGCGAGCAGTTCCGGCCCGTCGCCCCGATGGTGCTCGAGGACCGCGCGCGCGACATCTTCACCGGCCGCCACCCGTCGCCGTACATGCTCTTCGTCCATGACGTGGCGCGGGCGTGGCGGTCGCGGATCCCGGCGGTGGTGCACGTCGACGGCACCGCCCGCATCCAGACGGTGTCCGCCACCGAGGAGCCGCTGGTCGCTCGCGTGCTCGAGGGCTTCGAGGCGCGCACGGGCGTGCCGGTCGTCGTCAACACGTCGCTGAACACCGCCGGGCGGCCGATGGTCGACGACCCGCGCGACGCGCTGGAGTGCTTCGGCAGCGCGCCGGTCGACCTGCTCGCCATCGGGCCCTACGTCGTGCGGCGCGAGCGGTCGCGGCGCTTCGTCCGCGCCGCCCGTGCGCCGCAGGAGGCGACCGCCGCGTGAGCTACGACGTCGTCATCCCGACGTCGGGCCGGCCGTCGCTGGCCGTGCTGCTCGCCGCGCTCGGCNNNGCCGACGGCCCGCCGCCCGGCCGCGTGGTGGTCGTCGACGACCGGCCCGGCGAGCCCGGCCCGCTGGACGTCCGCGTGCCCGGGCCGCTGGCCGGGCGCACGGTCGTGGTGCGCGGGCCGTCGCGCGGCCCGGCCGCGGCGCGCAACGCGGGCTGGCGCTGCTGCGACGCCGCCTGGATCGCGTTCCTCGATGACGACGTCCTGCCGCCGCCGGGCTGGCGCGCCGCGCTCGCCCAGGACCTCGACGGACTGGCGCCGCGCGTGGCCGGCTCGCAGGGGCGCATCCACGTCCCGCTGCGCCGCGACCGCCGGCCGACCGACTGGGAGCGCAACGTCGGCGGCCTGGAGCACGCGCGCTGGGCGACCGCGGACCTGGCCTACCGGCGCAGCGCGCTGGCCGCCGTCGGCGGGTTCGACGAGCGCTTCCCCCGCGCCTACCGGGAGGACTCCGACCTCGGCCTGCGCCTGGAGGCCCGCGGCTGGACGATCGTGCAGGGCCGGCGCACGGTCCTGCACCCGGTCGGCGACGCGGACGCCTGGGTGTCGCTGCGCAAGCAGCAGGGCAACGCCGACGACGCGCTGATGGGCGCGTGCCGAGAGGCCGAGGCGGTCCATCGCCCGGGCGAGGAGGGCCGCACCGTCCTGCCTCAGGGCCGAAGTCGCGCGAAGACGGGCCGGGCTCAGGGCCGCGTTCGTCTGCCGCGCGTCTCCCGTGCGGAGCTGCTGGCGGGCGCGGGCCTCCACGAC
>JACRMD010000323.1 GCA_016215085.1 Solirubrobacterales bacterium
ATCCCGCTGCTGCTGCTCGCCGCCGCGCTGGCGGGCGAGCTGCGCAAGCGGCGGCGCCGGACGGCCTAGCGGACCGCGATCGTCATGCGGACCAGGGCGCAAAGGCGGTCCTGGTCGTCGCTCATCTCGACCTCCCAGACCCACGTCGTCCGCCCCCGGTGGCGGGGCCGGGCGATCGCGTGCACGGTCCCGTCGAAGACCGGGCGCAGGAACGAGGTCTGGTTGGAGAGCCCCTGGGCGCTCTTGCCGTCGTCCATGACGCCGAAGTGCGTGGCCATCGACGTGATGGACTCGGCGATCGACGCGTAGAGGCCGCCGTGGACGAGCCCGGCCGGCTGCTTGTGGCGATCCTCGACCTCGACGTGCGCCCGGACGGTGCCGTCGTCGTCGATGCCGTCGATCACCAGGCCGTAGAGCCCGTCGAAGCCCTGGTCCAGCGTCATCGGGAAGGTGAGCTCCATGGGGTGCGGCACGATAGCGGCAGCCTCGCGGTAGCCTCTCGCCGCCGATGCCGCGCTTCGACGACCTGCCCGCCGACCAGAAGGCCGTCCTCCAGCTCGTGCTGCGCCAGGGGCGCACGTACGAGGAGATCGCGGGGTTGCTGCGCATCTCGCCGGAGGCCGTGCGCGACCGCGCGCTCAACGCCCTCGACGCGCTGGGCCCCGACGACGCCGCCGGGCTGCCCGACGAGCGCGAGGACGAGATCGGCGACTACCTGCTGTCCCAGCAGACCGCCTCGCGCCGCGCCGCGACGCGCGAGTACCTCGAGGGCTCACCCGACGCGCGCGCCTGGGCCCGCGCGGTCTCCAACGAGCTGCGCGAGCTCGCCGGCGACGACCTGCCCGAGATCCCGGCCGAGCAGGCCGAGGTCGACGAGGCCTTCGACGCCCTCGAGGCCCGCAAGGCCGCCCGCGTCGAGCGCGAGAAGTCCTCGCGCATCGGCGGCGTCCTGCTCCTCGCCGGCCTCGTGCTGGCCATCGTGGCGGGCGTCCTGGCCCTGACCGGCGCCTTCGACGGCGGCGACGACAACGGCGACAAGGCCGCCTCGACCTCCACCGCCCAGACGCAGACGGCCACGGGCGGGCAGACCCAGGTCGACGCCCAGATCAACCTCACGCCGCCCGACCAGGGGTCCAAGGCGCTCGGCGTGGCGAACATCGTCCGCCAGGACAACCAGCGCGCGATCGCCGTCATCGGCCAGGACCTCCCGGCCAGCCCGCGCTACGTCCTCTGGCTCGTCAACGGCAGCAACGCGAAGTTCCTCGGGTTCTTCCCGCCGGTGACCGGCAAGGGCCAGGCCAAGGGCCGACTGCAGGGCCTCGTCGCCGCGCCCGACGACATCGGCAACTACAAGCAGCTCGTCGTCTCGCGCGAGACCAACGACAAGCCGAGCAAGCCGACGACGATCGTCCTGCGCGGCACGCTCGGTCAGTAGGGGCGCCGCGCGCCGGGCGCAGCCCATGGACGACGCACCCCTCTCCCTCCCGGCCGGCGCGCGCCAGGTGCTGCTGGCGCCCGCCACCATCGCCAAGTCGCTCGCCGTCGCCGACCCCGACCCCGAGCGGCGCTGGATGCTGCGCCTGCCCCGCGCGGAGCGGCGCGCGTTCGTCCACGAGGTGCTCGACCGCGGCGGCGGCTCGCGGACCGCGCAGGAGCGCTGGCTGCTGCTGGCCGCCGACGAGGTNNNNGCTCCTACCTCGACGAGGTGCTCGCCGCCCGGCCGGATCCCGACCCGCGCGAGGCGTGGATGCTGCGCCAGCCGCGCGAGGTCCGCGAGTCCTACGTGCGCGAGGTCCTCGACCGGTCGCGCTAGGCGGCGATCACGGCCGTGGCGCGGGCGAGCGCGGGCCGCTCGTCGCCCAGGCGCGCGACGGCCGTCCCGTCGGGCGCCCACACGCCGCTGGTCCCGCCCGCCTCGATCGTCCCGGTGCGACCGGCCGGCTGGGCGCCCACGACCCACATGCCGGTCTCCGCCGCCCGCCCGCCCAGGTGCGCGGCCAGGCGCTCCTCCGTGCCGCGTTCGAAGATCACCCCGGCGGCGTAGACCGCCGCGCCCCCGGCCCGCGCCGCGGCGGCGTGCTCGGGGTGGTTGGCGTCGAGGCAGGTCGCCAGGGCGACCGGCACGCCGGCCACGTCGACCACCACCGGCCCCTCGCCCGCGGCGAAGAGGCCTGCCTCGTCGCCGTGCAGGTGCGTCTTGGCGGCGACGACCGGCGCGGGGCCGTCGGGGAAGAGGACGATGGCGGCGAGCAGCAGCCGGTCGCCGTCGGGCACGGCGGCGCCGACCACGGCCGCCGTGCCGGCCTCCCGGCAGGCCTGGGCCAGCGGCTCCAGCCGGGGATCGCCGGGCGCCACGTGGAGGTCCGGGCGGGTGCCGAGCGCCGCGAGGTCGTAGCCGGTGAGCGACAGCTCCGGGAAGACGACGAGGTCCGCGCCGGCCCGCCCGACGAGGTCGGCGGCGACGCGCACGTTGGCGGCGACGTCGAGCGGCACCGGCTCGACCTGCGCCGCCGCGACCCGCAGCGTGATCGCGCCGCACGCCGCCGCCACGCCGTCCTCGACGAGGCGCCCCGCCTCGCGCAGCGCCCTCACGGCAGCAGCTTGCCGGGGTTCATGATCCCGGCGGGGTCGAGCTCGTCCTTGACCGCGCGCAGCGCCGCGGCGCCGGTCTCGCCGACCTCGCGCACCAGCCACGGCGCGTGGTCGCGGCCGACCGCGTGGTGGTGGGTGATCGTCCCGCCGTGCTCGACAATCGCGTCGCACGCCGCCGCCTTGGCCGCGCGCCACTGCTCGAGCGGGTCGCCCTCCTGGCGGGCCAGGAACGTGAAGTACAGCGAGGCGCCGGACGCGTAGACGTGCGAGACGTGGCAGGCGACCAGCGGCGCGTGACGGCGCAGCGCATCGCCGACGGCGCGGTAGAGCGTGAAGAGGTTCGACCACTGCGTCGCGGTCTCGAGCGTCTCGACGAACACGCCGCGGTCCATCAGGTCGTCGCGCAGGTAGGGGCCGTGGTAGCGGCCCTTGAGCCACGCGCGCCCCGGCGACGTGCCGAGGCCGGCGGCGCCGTGCCGGCGCAGCACGGGCAGGGCGGCGGCGCGGCGGGCGCGCACGCGCTCGGCCTCGCCCTCCCAGCCGAGGATGAGCAGCGAGCCGCCGCGGACGTGGCGCGCGCCGAGGTAGGCGCCCAGCAGCCGGCCCTTGACGCCGCCGGTGCCCGCGACGGCCAGCGACATCCGCGTCTCGGCCTCGTCGCTGAGCCGCGCGAGGTCGGGCGACAGGCCGTCCTGCTTGAGCTCGCGCAGCGCCTCGGCGCCCGCGCCGAAGGACGGGACCATGAAGCCCTCGTAGTGGTGCTCCTGCGGCGCGCGCGCCACGCGCAGCGCCACCTGGGTGAGCACGCCGAGCGTCCCCTCCGAGCCGACGAGGAGCCCGCGCAGCCCGGGGCCGGCCGCCGTGGCGGGCATCGGCGGCAGGTGGACCTCGCCGGCGGGCGCCGCCAGGCGCAGCCCGAGCACGAGGTCGTCGATGCGCCCGTAGCCCGTCGAGGCCTGCCCGGCCGACCGGGTCGCGACGAACCCGCCGATCGACGCGTACTCGAAGCTCTGCGGGAAGTGGCCGAGCGTGAGGCCGCGCGCCCCGAGCGCCGCCTCCGCCTCGGGCCCGCGCAGCCCCGGCCCCAGCAGCGCGGTCCGCGACCGCTCGTCGATCACGACCTCGCACAGCGCGCCGAGGTCGAGGCTGACGACCGCGTCGCAGGCGCCGCGTGCGGGGTCGACGCCGGCGACGACGCTCGTGCCCCCGCCGAACGGCACCACGGCGACGCCGGCCTCCGCGCACGCGCGCAGCACGGCGACGACCTCGTCGTGCGAGCGCGGCGCCAGGACCGCGTCGGGCGCCGCCTCCAGCGCGCCGGTGCGCAGCCGGACGAGGTCCGGGTAGGAGCGGCCGGCCGCATGGCGCACGCGCGCCTCGTGGTCGTCGCGCAGGATCGTCCCGAAGGCGTCGCGCACCGCGGCGGGGAGCCGCGACGCGGGTAGCGCCACCTCCTCCAGCGCGACGTGCCGGCGCACCTCGCGCAGCGACCCGCCCAGCTCGCCCTCCAGCCACGCGAGCGCGTGCTCGGCCGGCGGCTCGGCGTGCGCGTCGTCGCCCCAGCCCCACCAGCGCATGTCGCGCGAGGATGCGGTCACGCGCGGGATCCTCGCGCATGGGCGGCGCTGCCGCCGCGCGAGCTCCTCACGCGCCCCCACCGCCGTGCAGCCGGTCCAGCCCGGCGAGCGCGTCGTCCAGCTGCCGCGTGGCCGCGCGCCGCACGAGGAAGCCGCCGAAGCGCGCGATGCCCTTGAGCTTCTGCGCCAGCCGCAGCTCCACGCGCGTGCCGCCGTCGGCCGGCTCGAGCGCGACCGTCGTCTCCGAGGCCGCCAGCAGCCGCTCGAACGGCGAGCCCTCGACCTCCTGGCGCCACACGATCCGCTCCGGCGACCGGCGCTCGACCACGGTGAAGTCCGCGCGCACCGTCGCGCCCTTGTCGGAGCGCAGCACCTCGGTGAACGCGTCGCCGTGGGCGCCCTCGACGCGCTGCACCCGCGGCCACCAGCGCGCGAGGTGCCGCGGGTCGGCGACGGTGCGCCACACGTCGTCCACCGCCGCCGGCACCGTCCGGCTGCGCCGCGCGGCCCGCACGGCTCAGGCCTCGTCGTAGGTCAGCAGCGCGTGGACGTCGTAGCCCGCGAGCTTCTCGCGCCCGGCCAGCGGCGTGAGCTCGATGAGGAACGAGCAGCCGACGACGGTGCCGCCGACCTTCTCCACCAGCTCGCACGCCGCCCGGGCGGTGCCGCCGGTGGCCAGCAGGTCGTCGTGGACCAGCACCCGCGAGCCCTCGGCGATCGCGTCGGTGTGCAGCTCCAGCGTGTCGACGCCGTACTCGAGCACGTACTCGGCGCTGACCGTGTCGTAGGGCAGCTTGCCGGGCTTGCGGGCCAGGACGAAGCCGGCCCCGAGCTCGCGCGCGAGCGCCGGCCCGAGCAGGAAGCCGCGCGCCTCCGCCGCGATGACGTAGTCGACCTCCAGCGGGCGGGCGTGCTCGGCCAGCGCGGTGACGGCCGCGTCGAGCGCGTCCGCGTCGGCCATCAGCGGGGTGATGTCGCGGAAGAGGATCCCCGGCTTGGGGAAGTCCGGGATCGACCGGACGCGGGCGGCGAGGTCAGCCAACGATCTTGCGCAGGTCCCGGATGAGCAGGAGGTGCTTCAGGTGCGTCGTCACGGCCGCGAGGTTCTCCAGGGCCTCGACGGCCTCCTTGCGCCGCTCGGGGTTCCGCGAGCGCAGCGCGGGCGCGAGGATCTGCTGCAGCAGCGCCGCCTCGCGGTCGGCCGACGTGCGGAACGCGCGCAGGTTGCGCCCGCCGACGCCGTAGCGCGCGAGCTCGGTGACCGCGCGGACGATCTCGCGCTCGGTCTCGTCGTAGTACTTCACGCCGGCGCGCAGCTCGCCCTTGATGACCCCGAAGTCCTCGAGCTCGGCGACGAGCGACGCGTCCGCGCGGGTCTCCTCGACGACGTCGTCGAGCGTGTACAGCGCCCCGCCCCCGGTGACGGACACGCTGGGCCGCCGCGCCGGCCGCGCGCCGCGCGCGGAGGGGTCGGGCGCCGGCACGGGCGCCTCGGCCTCGTCGATGCGCCCGGCCGCGAGCTCCTGGCGGATGACCCGCAGCGGCAGGAACTCGTCGCGCTGCA
>JACRMD010000043.1 GCA_016215085.1 Solirubrobacterales bacterium
CGACGGTCACCACGGGCCGCACGTCGACCACCGCGCGCGCGACGGTGCCCTCGACCGTGACGCGCTCGGGCCCCAAGCACCTGGCGTTCACGGGCGCCGAGCCGATCGTCGTCGGCCTCGGCGGCGCCTCGCTCATGCTGCTGGGCTTCGTCCTGCACCGCCGCCGGCGGACGGACCGGCCGGCCGCGTAGGCGGCGTCGCGGCACCGCGCGGGGTCGCCCGCTCCAGGCGGGCCACGACGACGATCCGCTGCGCCGCGCTGTAGAGCGGGTGGCAGGCGGTCAGCGCCAGCCGGTCGCGGCCGGCGGGGCGGAAGACCGAGACGTCCTCGGGCTTGACGATCCGCGTGCCCTCGACCCGGTAGCGGAAGCTGCCGTAGGGCATGCGCAGGTCGATGGCGTCGCCCTTGCGCAGGTCGTCGAGGTGGCGGAAGGGGGCGCCGTAGGTCGTGCGGTGGCCGGCGATGCCGACGGTGCCCGGCTCGCCCGGCAGGACCGTGTCGCCGTAGTGGCCCGGGCCCTTGCGCAGGCTCGCGCCGCCCGTGCCCTGCACGACGACCTGCCTGGCGCCGAGGCGCGGGATCTCCAGGCGGCCGATCGCCTCGCCCGGGTCGGCCTGGTTGCCGAGCGTGCGGGCCAGCGCGCGCATGCGCACCTCGGGGCGGTCGGGCAGGCTCGGGGCGGCCGCGGTGGCCAGCGAGCGGTCGAGCCGGGCGAGGTCGTCGCCGAGCGCGGACTGCTGGCGGGCGGAGTAGAGCGCGGAGAGCGGCTCCTGCCAGACGACCGTCGCCACGGCGTCGGCCACCGCGAGGGCACCGGTGGCCATGAGGACGGCGGGCAGCGTGGGGAGGAGGCGGCGCGGGCGCGGGACGCGGACGGGCTCGGGGGCCGGGGCCGCGAGGCGCGCCTTCAGCGCCGCGATCTCGGCGCCGAGCTCGGCGACGCGCGCGCGCAGGTCCGCGACGTCGGGCGCGGGCCTGTGGCGGCCCGCGACGTACGGCGGCTCGAGCCACCAGTCGCCCGGCTGCACGATCACGTGCAGCGGCAGCACGTAGTCCAGGGCGAAGGGGCCGGCGGGGAGGAGAACGGGCGCGCCGGAGGGCGGCACGCGCTGCAGCAGGTCGCCGTCCTCGATCAGCAGCGCGGGCGGCGCGATCGCCGCTTCCGTGCGGCCGTGCACGCGGACGACGACCGCGCCAGGGGCGCCGCCGACGTGCTCTGAGCCTGTGACCTCGAGGACCACTGCCCTCAATGATCGGCTGTCAGCGGGCGTGCTTGGCGATCAGGTAGTCGGCGACCCGCTGCGAGGCCGTCCGCAGGCGCCGGAAGTACGTCGCGCGGGAGACGTGCAGCTCGTCGGCGGCGAGCTCGTGGCTGGCCGCCGGGTCGAGGTAGCCGCGCTCGACCACGCGGCGCAGCAGCTGCTCGTCGGGCGACCCGCCGAACGCGCCGTTGAGCGCGTCCTCGACCTCGGCGCGGACCGACGCCGCGCGCTCCTCGGGCGTCTCGCCGCGGGCCAGCGGGCTGGCGGCGAGCTCGAGCGGATGGTGGAGGTTGCGCAGCGCGTCGCGGACGACGTCGATGGTGATCGGGACCGCGGGCCCGGCGCTCTGCTCCTCGTGCGCGGGCGGCGTGAGCCCGAGCTCGCCGTAGACCGCGGCGCGCACGCCGCCGAGCAGGCCGTCGGCGGTGTGGTCGACGAGGTGGCACTCGATCACCTTGTCGTCGAACCGGAAGTCCAGGTGCTCGAGGTGCGTCGTGTTGATGGCCTTGGCAAAGGTGACCGCGGCCTCGTTGAACGGGTCGATCGGGATGAACGACCAGCGCGGGTTCTTCAGGCCCGAGCGCAGGATCGCCGCGGTGTTGAGGATGGAGAGGACGGGGCTGGAGATGTCGCCGTGGCCGACGAAGTCGATCGAGTCGCGCCAGATGAGCACCTCGCAGTTCTGCAGCTCGGCGCGCGCGTGGGCCAGCCAGGCGGAGAGGAGTTCGTCGCGCTCCCAGCTCGGCGAGGTCGACGACCATCCGCGGGCCGGTGAGCAGGCCCCGGTTGAACAGGTGGTCGGCGATGCGCCGCCGGAGCTCGCGTTCGCGTTCCGGGTTGCGGGCGCGCAGGTCGGCGCGCATCGCCTGGCGGACGATGTCGTGCAGCGCGACGCCGCCTCCGACCCGCTCGGAGAACGTGCGGCTGCGCAGCCACGCCTGGGCCTCGTCGGGGTCGACGTCGGGCAGGACGTCGCGCAGCATGCGGGCGTCGCAGACCCGGGCGATGGCGGCGACGCCGGCGACGTCGAGGTTGCCGCCGTCGAGCTCGGTCTCGGCGACCCGGCGGATGATCGCCCGGACGAGGTTCGGGTGCTCCTCGATGCGCTCGGGCCGCCAGGAGCCGCCGTCGCGGACGGCGTCGGCGGCCAGCGCGAGGGCCAGGGGGGAGCCGTCGGCCCACGCGACGAGCTGGCGGGCGAGCTCCTCGTCCTGGAGGCCGTGGGCCTTGACGAGCGCGTTGGCGTCCCGTGGCGGAAGCGGGTCCAGCTTGAGCTCGACGGCCAGGCGCTCCCAGCCGCCCTGGAACCAGGCGGCCTCGGGGGCGGTGCGGCCGGCGAGCACGACGAGCGAGCGGGCGGGCAGCGAGGGGAGGAGGCGGCCCCGGAGCCAGCCGCCGGCGGCCGACATGCGCTCGTAGGTGTCGAACAGGACCAGCGGCTGGCGGTCGGCGTCGACGTCGCCGAGCGCGCGCTCGATCTCCCCCGGCACGGGCGCGAGCTCGCGACCCTCGACCAGGTGGGAGTGCCAGCCCTTCTCCTCGCCGCGGCGTGCGACCTCTCGGAGGAGCGTGCTCTTGCCGATGCCGCCCGGCCCGTGGACGAGCACGACCTGGGCAGGGGGGTCGTCCGTGAACAGGGAATCGAAGAACTCGAGCTCCCGCTCCCGGCCGACGAACCGCTGCGCATCCCTGGCTGCGAGTCGCTCGGCGAGCGTGGTTGGAGGGACCACGGCCGGTAGCGTGCCATGCCGTGAGCGCTTCGTCCATCTTCCGGCCCGGCGTACTAGACGGCCGCGTGGCCGTGGTCACCGGGGGCGGCACGAACCTCGGGCGGCACGCGGCGGCGGAGTTGCTCGCTTGTGGCGCCTCGGTCGTGATTGCGGGGCGGCGGGAGGAGGTGCTCGCTTCGGCCGCGTCTGAACTCGGTGCTCGCTGTGCCTACGTACCGGGGGACATCCGGTCTTCGGATGACGCGGCTCGGATCTGTGGGTTCGCCGTGGAGCGCTTCGGGGCGTTGGACGTGCTCGTCAACAACGCCGGCGGGCAGTACTTCGTGCCCGCGGAGTCGATCTCCGCGAAGGGCTGGCGTGCGGTCATGCGGCTCAACGTCGAGGGGACGGCGACGATGACTCACGCCGCGGTCTCCGCCGGCCTCGGTGCGCGTTCCGGCGGCGCGATCGTGAACGTGACGGTCTCGCCGCACCACGGGATGCCGGCGATGGCGCACACGGGCGCGGCTCGCGCCGCCGTCGAGTCGTTGACGCGGGAGTGGGCCGCGTCGTTCGCCGAGCGGGGGATCGCCGTCGTGGCCGCCGCGATCGGCCGCTTCGACACGGAGTCGCTGCGCAAGTACCCGGAGGTCGTGTGGCGCCAGGCGGCGCGCTCCGTGCCTTTGGGGCGCCTCGGGCGGATGGAGGAGTTCGGTTGGCTCGTCGCGATGCTCGCCACTCCTTTGGGCCGGTCGCTTTTGGGCTCCGGCGTGACGCTCGACGGCGCCTGCGACAACTGGCACGGCCCCTGGCCGCCGCCGACGATGGTCGAGGACGACGGCACGGTGCCCACCGAAGCCCGCCGTCCGAGCCCCGCCTGAGCCGCGCGGCTATCATTGGCGCCGAGCTTGCGGGCGAGGTGTCAACGGTTGCACGGGAGCCTTCCAAGCTCTAAGAGCGGGTTCGAGTCCCGTCGCCCGCTTCGCATCACCGCATAGCCACGGGGAGTGGCGCAGTCTGGTAGCGCACCCGGCTGGGGGCCGGGCGGTCGCAGGTTCAAATCCTGTCTCCCCGATAAGCACGAAAGGTCCGCAAATGCGGGCCATTTTCGTGGGCTGAGACGGGTGCGGCGGGCGGCTTCTTGGTCACGCCAGGGCTCTCGCGGCGTTCTCAGGGGCGCTGAACTCCGCTACACCGGGGCGACCCCCAGCTCGCGCCGCTTGGCGGCGATGTCGATGCCCTGCAGCCGCGCGAGGTTCTCGCCGAGGATCTTGCGCTTGGCCTGCTCGGTGAGCGGTGGGTAGCCGCGCTCCTCGACGATGTCACGGGGCAGCTCGAAGTTCCAGAGCTCCTCGAGCGCCCACTGCGGGTGCCAGATCGGCGTCTCGCCGCCGTAGATGATCTTGTCCTCGCCGCACCACCACAGCATCTTGCCGAGCATCTCCGCGAAGACCCGCGGCTGGCGGCTGATGAAGTTCACTGTCGCCGCGATCGACGCGTACAGGTTGGGGTAGCGGACGATCTGCCACAGCACCTCGTCCAGCCACGGCAGTCCGACGTGGAAGATGATGAAGTTGAGGTCGGGGAAGTTCGCCGCTGCGCCGTCCATGTCGAACGTGCGCGTGTGCTCGATCGGCTGCGGTCCGAGCGGCACGCCCTTGTGCACGCCGACGATCTTGATGCCGAGCTCCTGCGCGAGCTCGAACACCGGGTAGGCCACCCGTGGGTCGTCCATGCGCCACGGGAAGGGCTGCCCGTAGTCGTAGCGGACGTTGTAGAGCTTGAGCCCGCGGGCGCCGTGGTCCTCCACCTGGCGGCGCAGGAGGTCGAGCGCCTTCTTGCCCTCCAGCGGGTTGATCGACGCCCAGAACACCGCTCGGTCGGGGTGCTTGGCGGCCATCTCCGCGCACTTCTCCCATGGCGAGAGCCCGTCGTGGAACAGGTCCGTGAGCGGCAAGGGCTGAGCCACGATCATGTCCGTGTCGGAGCCCTCGATGATCATGTCGTAGATCTCGTCGACGCTCCACTCGCGGAAGAACTCCTCGCGCGACATCACGTGCTCGCCCTCGCGCGTCAGCAGCGTGTGGAACGCGTACAGGTGCTCGTCGAACAGCTCGCCGGGCGGACCGAGGGCGTTGGCCTTGTCGAAGTTGAAGATGTGGCAGACGCAGTCGAACACGAACGCGTCGACCTTGCGCTCGCGGCTGCCGGCGCCGTCCGGTCCGGATTCGGTGGTGGCCATCTCTCAGGCTCCTTTCTGCTGGGCGAGCCGCTGCTCGCGGTACGGGATGAGCTGCTCGAGCGGGAGCGCGAGCTTGTCGCGCGCCGACTCAGACAGACGCTCGGGTGTCCACACCGGCTCCCACACCGTGCGGACGTCGACGTGCTCGATGCCGTCGAGCTGGTGCAGGCGCTCCGGGATCGCCGTCGACATGCTCGCCACGAACGGGCACCAGCCGGTCGTGAGGACGAGGTCGACCTCGACGCGTGCGCCGGTGACGCGGACGTCCTCGACGACGCCCATGTCGACGATGCTGATCCCGCGGTCGGCGCAGCACGGGTCGTAGACCTCGCGCAGGGCATCGACGACGGTCTCCGGGGTGATGGCGGGTTCGGTCACCGCATGTCGCTCCTCTCGATTGCGATCCGGAAGCCGGTGGTCGCCGTGGCGCGCTGCGGATCGGCGGGCAGCGCGCGTGCCGCCCGCACGCCCCATCCGCTGTCGAAGTACGACCCGCCGCGGACCGTTCGCCAGCCGTCGGGGTCGGGCGCGTCGCCGACCCACTCCCAGACGTTGCCCGCAAGCTGCTCGGCGCCGCCGGGGCCGCGTCCGGCGGGGTGGGCGTGCACCGGAACGGTCCAGCCCCAACCGGCCTCCGCGCTGTTGCAGCGCTCGGGGTCGAAGACGTCGCCCCAGGGCCACGTCCGCGCGTCCGTCCCGCGTGCGGCGGCCTCCCACTCGTCACCGGTCGGCAGCCGCACGGCGCGGCACAACGTCTCCGAGGCCCACGCGCAGAACGCGACGGCGTCGGCGAACGTGACCTCGGTGGCGGGATGGTCGGCGAGCTGCTCGGCCTCCAGGCGGCGCCGCAGGACATCCCGGACCGTGTGGCCGGTCTCTTCCACGAAGCGGCGCACGTGAGCCGTGGCGACCGGCCAGCGGCCGATGAGCACGCCGCCCAGTGAGACGGCGCGCGTCCCGCCGTCGCCGAGGCGGTAGGTGCCGGCTGCCACCGGGACGCAGGCATCCAGCGGCGGCTTCCGGCGCTGGGGCGGGGGCGCGGGAGACGAGCACCGCGGTGCGGGGAAGAGCCCGTCGGACACGATCGTGCACGCAACGCTACGCCGCGGCCCGTTCCGGGGGAAGGGCGGACGTCGTCAGCATCGAAACACGAGGCCGCCGCGGCCAGGGACCCTCATGCCGAGAGCCCGAGTCCTCGTCGGTGTCGCCCGCCCGCGATGCCGAAGTCCTGCTGTCCGAGCACGTGGACGCTCAGACGCTCCGCGGCGATCTCTACGCGGGATTAGGCGGTCAGCGCCCAGAGGAGTAGCTTCGGTGTACGCGATACCCCGCGACGCGTCGGCCCGAGCGGCACAGGGTTCCCTCCCGAGACCGGAGGCACGACGTGAACCTGCTCGAGTCGGTGCAGCCCATCAACGCGGGGAGGAACGGTGGAGCCCGGAGCGCCGGCCCCACCACCATGCGCGTCGGCGTGGTCTCCACCTATCCGCCGCGCGCCTGCGGCATCGGGACGTTCTCGCGGGACCTGCGCGAGGCGCTGCTCGGCTGCGACGGCGTGGCGGCCGTCGACCTCGTCGCGATCGTGCGCGACGACGACCTCGACCAGGCCAACGAGGTCGTCACCCGCATCCACCAGGACCAGCGCGGCGACTACGCCGCCGCGGCCCGCGTGCTCGACCGGCGCGGCGACGACGTGGTCGTCATCCAGCACGAGTACGGCATCTTCGGTGGCAACGACGGCGCGCACGTGCTGTCGCTGGCCGCGGAGCTGCGTCAGCCGATGGTGCTGACCCTCCACACCGTCCTGTCGGCGCCGTCGGTTCGCCAGGCCGAGACGCTGCGCGCGCTCTGCGACGCCGCGGCGCTGGTGTGCGTCTTCACCGAGACGGCGCGACGCATGATCGTGGACGCGCGCCTCGTGCCGCCCGAGCGGGTGCGCGTCATCCCGCATGGCGGCCCGGTCGAGCTGCTGGCGGACCGCAACACCCAAGCCAGGCCGCCGCTCCGGGCGATCGGCACCGACCGCGCCGTGCTCGCGACCTTCGGCCTGATCTCGCCCGGCAAGGGGATCGAGGTGGCGATCGCGGCCATGCCGGCCATCGTCGCGCGCCATCCGGAGGCGCTGTACGTGATCGCCGGGCAGACCCATCCCGAGGTCGCCAAGCTCCACGGCGAGGAGTACCGGATCTCGCTCGAGCGGCTGGCGCGCGATCTCGACGTGGCGGACCACATCGTCTTCGACGACCGCTTCCTGAACATCGAGGACCTATCCTCGATGCTGGCGGCCACGACGATCTACCTGACGCCGTACCGCTCCCGCGAGCAGATCGTCTCCGGCGCGCTGACCTTCGCGATCGTGGCCGGCTGCCCGACCGTGTCGACGCCGTACTTCTACGCGGAGGACCTGCTGGCCTCGGGCGCCGGCGTGCTCGTCCCGTTCGACGACCCGCCCGCGCTTGCCGAGGCCGTCATCGGCCTACTCGACGACCCCGAGCGGCTCGAGCGCACGCGCGCCGAGGCGGCCGCGGTCGGCAGCGAGCTCGCCTGGCCGGAGGTCGGCCGCCAGACCGCGGACGTGCTGCGCGAGGCGATCGCGCTCGGCCCGCCGAGCACCGCCCGGCGCCGGCCGCCGGCCACGCTGCCGCGGGCGCGCGCCTCGCACCTGCTGACGATGGTCGACGACGTCGGCATCCTCCAGCACGCCGACGGCAGCGTGCCATTGCGCGAGTCGGGCTACTGCACCGACGACGTCGCGCGCCTGGCGATCGTCGCGCTCGGGCTGGGCCGGACCACCGGCGCCGAGGTCCACCACCGCATGCTCGCGCGGAGCCTGGGCTTCCTGCGCCACGCGTGGAGCGCCGACGAGCGCGGCATGCGCAACTTCATGTCCTACGACCGCCGCTGGCTGGACCGGCCGCACGTTGGGGACCACCTCGGGCGAGCCGCCTGGGCGCTGGGCGAGGTCGTGGCGGCCGAGCCCGTCCCCGCCCTGCGCGAGCCCGCTCTGCTCCTGCTGCGCGAGATGCTGCCGGCGCTCGCCGAGCAGCGCTCGCCGCGCACGATGGCCTTCGCCGTCCTCGGCCTCGCGCACGCCGACCCCGAGGCCGTCGGCGGCGAGGCGACCGCCGTGCTGCGCGCCCTCGCCGGACGGCTCGCCGACCAGCAGCGCACGAACGCGAGCCCGGACTGGTGCTGGGCCGAGGACGTCTTGGCCTATGACAACGCCCGGCTGCCGCAGGCGCTGATCGCCGCCGGCGCCCGGCTCGGCGACGACGCCCTCCTGACCGAGGGGCTGCGCGCGCTGGACTGGTACGCGGGCGAGCTGGGCATCGACGGCCCGCACTTGCGGCTCGTCGGGCATCGCGGCCGCCGGCGTGGCGAGCCGCGACCGGGCGGGGGAGACGAGCAACCGCTCGACGCGGCCGCGCTCGTCGAGGCGGAGGTCGAGGCCTTCGTCGCGACGAGGGACGAGGCCCACGCCCGCCGCGCGGTGCGCGCGTTCGAGTGGTTCCTGGGCCGCAACCGGCTCCAGACGTCGGTCTACAACTTCTCCACCGGGGGCTGCCACGACGGGCTGGGGGAGACGCACGTCAACGCCAACGAAGGGGCCGAGTCGACGCTGGCCTACCTCCAGGCGCTGCTGGCCCTCGACGCCGCCGGCCTGCAGTCGACGCTGCCGGGATGAGGCTCGCGCTCCTCGGCCCGGTCGCCTGGCGGACGCCGCCCCGCCACTACGGGCCGTGGGAGCTCGTGACCGGCCTGCTGGCCGACGGCCTCGCCCGGCGCGGCGTCGACGTGACGCTCTTCGCCACGCTGGACTCGATCACGCTCGCACGGCTGGACGGGGTCTGCGAGCGGCCCTACGAGGAGGACGACAGCGTCGACGGGCGCGTGTGGGAGGCGCTGCACGTCGCGCACGCCCTGGGCCGCTCGGCCGAGTTCGACCTGATCCACAACCACCTCGACTGGCTGCCGCTGGCCTTCGCCGGGCTGGCCCGGGCGCCGATGGTCACGACCATCCACGGGTTCTCCTCGCCGAAGATCCTGCCGGCCTACCGGCGGTCGGCGAGCGCGTTCGTGTCGATCTCCGACAGCGATCGCGTGCCGGCACTCGACTACGTCGCGACGGTCCACCACGGCGTCGACGTCGCGGCGCTGCCGTTCTCGGCCACCCCCGGCGAGTCGCTCGTGTGCTTCGGCCGGATCCACCCCGACAAGGGCACGGCGAAGGCGATCGAGATCGCCCGCGCCGCCGGGCGCCCGCTCGTGCTGTGCGGCCCGGTGCAGGACGGGCGCTACTTCTCCGAGTCCGTCGAGCCGCACGTCGACGGCGACCGGGTCCGGTACCTGGGATCCGTCGGCCGCGAGGCGCGGGCCGCGATCCTCGGTGGGGCGAGCTGCCTGCTGCATCCGATCTCGTTCGCCGAGCCCTTCGGCCTCTCGGTCGTCGAGTCGATGCTGTGCGGCACGCCGGTCGTCGCCTACGCACGTGGATCGATGCCGGAGGTCGTCGACGACGGCGTCACCGGCGTCCTCGCACACGGCGTCGCCTCGGCGGTCGCGGGGGTGGAGCGCGCCGTCGGCTTCGACCGCGCCGCGTGCCGCCGAACGGCCGAGCGCCGGTTCTCGGCCGACCGCATGGTCGACGACTACCTCGACGTCTACGAGAGGGTCCTCGGTGAGCACTAGCGCGTCGCTGTTCACCCGGCACCCCGCCAACCCGCTGCTGACGCCGGAGCGCTGGCCGTACTCGATCAACGCGGTGATGAACGCCGCCGCGACGGTGGTCGGGGACGAGACGGTCCTGCTGTGCCGCGTCGAGGACCGCCGCGGCTTCTCGCACCTGACCTGCGCCCGCTCGCGCGACGGCGCGTCGAACTGGGTCGTCGACGACCACCCCGCCCTCGCCTACGACGGCACCCACCCCGAGGAGGAGTGGGGGCTCGAGGACCCCCGCGCGACCTACGTGGAGGAGCTCGGCCGGTGGATCATCACCTACACGGCGTTCGGCCGTGAGGGCCCGGGCGTCTCGCTGGCCCAGACCGAGGACTTCAAGTCCTTCGAGCGGCTCGGGATGGTCATGTCGCCGGAGGACAAGAACGCGGCGCTGCTGCCGCGGCGGATCGGCGGCGATTGGGTCCTCTTCCACCGGCCGACGTCGGCGCAGGGCGCCGACGTGTGGCTGTCGCGCTCGTCGGACCTCAAGAGCTGGCACTCGCCCGAGCGCGTGCTCGGCCGACGGCAGGGCGGCTGGTGGGACGCCGCGCGCGTGGGCATGGGCCCTCCGCCGCTGGAGACCGAGCACGGGTGGCTCGTCGTCTACCACGGCGTGCGCCAGACCGTCGCCGGCGGCCTCTACCGCGCCGGGCTGGCCCTGCTGGACCTCGAGGAGCCGGCGCGCGTCCTGCGGCGCTCGGACGAGTGGGTCCTCGGGCCCAACGCCGACTACGAGGTCTCGGGCGACGTCCCGAACGTCGTGTTCCCGTGCGGCCTCGTCCACGACGCCGGCAACGACACGCTCTTCCTGTACTACGGGGCGGCGGACACCCGCATCGGCCTGGCCACCGCGCGCTGCTCGGACGTCCTCGAGTACCTGCTGGCGTGCCCGCCGGGCTGAGCGGGCGGCGCGCCGGCTCAGACCCGGTACAGGAACGTGTACGCCGCGGTGTGGCCGCTCTGGACCCATCCTTCGAGGCAGTAGCGGCACGTGGTGCCGTCGTCGGCCGGCAGGTCGAGCGTCTTGGGCGGGCGGCCCTCGACGACTTCTGCCTCCACCCGGCGGTCGGCCAGCGGGCCGTCCTCGAGCGTCGCGGTGATCGTCTCGGGCATGCGGCCGAGCGTACTCCTCCGAGGCGTCGAGGCCGGGGCGGCTCACGGCCCGTCGGAGCGGCGGGCGCGCCGCAGGCGCCGCCGGTGCGCGTGGCCGCTGCCCGACCAGAGGTGGTCGGCGCCGGCCCAGGCGGCGAAGCACAGGCCGCCGATGGTGCCGGTCACGGTCATCAGCACGCCGGCCGCGGCCGCCTCGGCGACCCCGTTGCGGCCCAGGATGAGCACGGCCGCCGCGGCGCCGACGCCCGGGCCGACCGGCAGCTGGCCCAGCGTGACGACGGCGATCAGCACGGCGATCGCGTCGAAGAACGAGGCGTCGACCCCGACCGCGTGCAGCAGCATCCAGTTGCGGAAGATCTGGGCCAGGACCGCGACCAGCACGAAGCCGATCAGCAGGCTCCCGCCCCGCAGGTGGCGCGCGACCGCCAGGCCCTTCCACAGCTCCCGGCCCTTGCGCGCCGCGAGATGGCGCAGCCCGGCGCTGAGCAGCGCGAAGAGCCCGATGGCGATGATCGGCAGCCACCACGGCAGCCCGAGCGGGCCGATCAGCGTGAACGACGTCAGGGCGGCGAGCGTCGCCTCGACGGCGAGGATCGGGAACTCGGCCGCGATGAGCGTCGGGACCTGCGGCGTGATCTCCGGAGAGGACCGTCGCAGCGCGGTGATCCGCGCGGCCACGCCGAGCTGCCCGTTGACGACGCTGCCAAGGACCTGCATGCTCGACGCGCGGTAGAGCACCCGCCGGGCCACGGTTCCGCCGGCCGCCTGGATCGACAGGTGCCAGGCCTCGCTGCGCGACACCAGCGCGACGATCTGCAGCAGCGCGGTCACGCCGAGCACCCAGAGGGCCGTGCCGGAGATCGCGTCGGCGAACTCGTGGCGCCGGCGCGCCAGCAGCCCCACGAGGACGGCCGCGGTGAGCAGTGAGCCCGCCACCGTGATCGCCACGCGATGCCGGCGCCCGAACGCGCGCAGGGCGGCGACCAGCTCGCCCGGGCCGCGGCCGCGGGACACCGGCGGGTCGCTGGTGGTCGGGCGCCCGGAGTCCACGGGCGAAAGCTACCCGCGGCACGGGCCGCCGCTCGGCAGTGGCGTGCGACCGGGCGCCGGCGTGTCACAGCCCCGATCCCGCCGGTGTCTCCATGCCGCACCACCAAGCGACCCCGGAGACTCCCATGCCCAGCACCACCCGCATCCCCAAGGCCGAAGTGACCGGCGTGTACGGCGCCCTGGTCAAGCGCATGTCGCGCAAGATGCTCGGCGACGTGGCCGAGCCGGTCGAGGTGGCGTGGCACAACCGCAAGGTGCTGAACTTCTCGTTCAGCATCGGACGCAAGGCGCAGCCGTGGGACCAGTGCGACGAGAACCTGAAGTCCTTCGCCCACATGGCGGCGGCGAGCCTGGTCGGCTGCAGCTTCTGCCTGGACCTGGGCTACTTCCAGGCCCACAACGAGGGGCTCGACGTGGCCAAGGCGCGTGAGGTGCCGCGGTGGCGCACCTCCGACGTCTTCACGCCGCTGGAGCGCGACGTCCTGGAGTACGCCGAGGCGATGACGCAGACCCCGCCGACCGTGACCGACGAGCTCGCGGCGCGCCTGCTCGAGCAGCTCGGGCCGGCCGCGATGGTGGAGCTCACCGCGTTCGTCGCGCTGGCGAACCTGTACTCGCGCATGAACACCGCGCTCGGCGTCGAGGCCCAGGGCTTCTCGGCATCCTGCGACCTCAAGCCGCTCGCCATGCCCGTCGCCGCATGACCGACGACCCGTTCGTCACCCACCGCAGCCTGCTCTTCACCGTCGCCTACGAGATGCTCGGCTCGGGCGCCGACGCCGAGGACGTCGTGCAGGAGACCTGGCTGCGGTGGGCGAGCGTCGACCAGGCCGACATCCGCGAGCCGCGGGCCTACCTGGTCCGGATCGTGACCCGGCAGGCGCTCAACCGGCTGCGCACGCTCGCGCGGCGGCGCGAGGACTACATCGGCGAGTGGCTGCCCGAGCCGCTGCTGACGAGCCCGGACATCGCCGAGGATGTCGAGTTCGCCGAAAGCATCTCGATCGCGATGCTGACCGTCCTGGAGACCCTCGGGCCGGCCGAGCGGGCGGTGTTCGTCCTGCGCGAGGTGTTCGACCTGCCCTACGACGACATCGCCGCCGCGGTCGGCAAGTCGCAGGCGGCGGTGCGGCAGATCGCGCACCGCGCGCGGGAGCACGTGGCGGCGCGGCGGCCGCGGATCGAGGTCGGCCGGCCCGAGCACGAGGAGGTGGTCGGCCGGTTTCGCATCGCGCTGCAGACCGGCGACCTGCAGGTGCTGCTCGACGTGCTCGCGCCCGATGTGGTGCTCGTCGCCGACGGCGGCGGCGAGGTGCCCGCGGCCCCGCACCCGATCGTCGGCCGCGACCAGGTGGCGACGTACCTGTCGCGCCTGAAGACGGTC
This sequence comes from Solirubrobacterales bacterium, assembly GCA_016215085.1. Taxonomy (GTDB): domain Bacteria; phylum Actinomycetota; class Thermoleophilia; order Solirubrobacterales; family Solirubrobacteraceae; genus Baekduia. Next base: position 13,478 of record JACRMD010000043.1, read on the forward strand.
GTGCCCGGCGTGGAGGTCGGCACGGTGTGGCTCAACGGCGCGCCCGCCGCCCGCGTGGACCTCGCCGGCGAGCTCAACACCGCGGTCAGCCTCGTGGTGGCCGACGGCCGGATCACCAACATCTACGCGATCCGCAACCCGCACAAGCTCGCCCGCCTCGGCGAGGAGGCCGCGCTGAGCCGCTGACACGTGGCGCGTAGATCGCCTTCCCCTGCGCCCGCCCCGCGGTTAGGTTCGCAGGCGACCACCCAAGCGGAGGGGAATGTCATGGCGCAGGTTCGATCGACGGCGACCCTGCGGGTCGCGCTGGTGCTCATCGCGCTGCTGCTCGGCGCGACCGCGAACGCCCACGCCGCGCCGCCGCCGCTCGGGCCGAACGTCATCGTCTTCGACCCGAGCATGCCGGTCGGCCAGATCCAGGCGACCGTCGACGCGATCCACGCCCAGCAGGTCGACGCCGAGATGACCACGCGGCGCTACGCGCTGCTGTTCCAGCCGGGCGTCTACGGCACCGCCGCCCAGCCGCTGCAGATGAAGGTCGGCTACTACACCGAGGTCGCCGGCCTCGGCGCGTCGCCGTCCGACGTCACGATCAACGGCAAGATCGAGGTCTACAACCGCTGCCTCGAGGACAACGGGACGAGCTACTGCGTGGCGCTCAACAACTTCTGGCGCACGCTCTCCAACCTCACGCTCAACATCAACGGCGCCGGCCAGGACGGCTGCCGCGCGTCGGCGAACTTCTGGGCGGTCTCGCAGGCCACGTCGATGCGCCGGGTCCAGATCGGCGGCGGCAACCTGTCGCTGATGGACTACTGCACCGCCGGCCCGCAGTTCGCCAGCGGCGGCTTCATCGCCGACTCCGAGCTCCCGTTCGTCATCAACGGCTCCCAGCAGCAGTGGCTGACCCGCAACAGCTCGGTCGGCGGCTGGTCCAACGCCGTGTGGAACCAGGTGTTCGCCGGCGTCGAGGACGCGCCGGACGACTCCACCTTCCCGAGCCCGCCGTACACGACCCTGCAGACCACCCCGGTCAGCCGCGAGAAGCCGTACCTCTTCAACGACGGCGGCACGTACAAGGTCCGCGTCCCGGCGGCGCGCACCGACACGCGCGGCCCCTCCTGGGACGAGGACGCGACGGAGGGCCGCACGATCCCGCTGCGCGACTTCCTCATCGCGACGCCGTCGACCCCCGTGCAGAAGATCGACACGGCGCTGGCCCGCGGCGAGCACCTGCTGCTGACGCCGGGCGTCTACGACGTCGGGCGCACGATCGCGATCAAGCGGCCGAACACCGTCGTCCTGGGCCTCGGCCACGCGACGCTCACGGCGGCCGACGGCGCCGTGCCGATGACCGTCGCCGACGTGCCGGGCACCGTCATCGCCGGCGTGACCATCGACGCGGGCACGACGACCTCGCCCGCGCTGCTGCGCGTCGGCAAGGACCACGGCGCCACCAACCCGAAGAAGAGCGACCCCGCGAACCCGACGACGCTCTCGGACGTGTACTTCCGCGTCGGCGGCCCGCACGTCGGCAGGACGGACGTCGCGCTGGAGGTCAACAGCGACGACGTCCTGATCGACCACACGTGGGTGTGGCGCGCCGACCACGGCGTCGAGGGGCTCACCGACACCGAGCGCTGGACCACCAACACCGGCCGCAACGGCGCCGTCATCAACGGCGACGACGTGACCGCGACCGGCCTGTTCGTCGAGCACTTCCAGCAGTACAACACGGTGTGGAACGGCGAGCGCGGCGAGACCATCCTGTACCAGAACGAGCTGCCCTACGACCCGCCGAGCCAGGCCGACTGGATGCACGACGGCGTCGAGGGCTGGGCCGGGTACAAGGTCGCCGACGACGTCACGACGCACCGGCTCTTCGGCGGCGGCGTCTACGTCTTCAACCGCAACGACCCGTCCATCCACACCGAGAACGGCTTCGAGGTGCCCGAGACGCCGGGCGTCCGGCTGCACCACATCATGACCGTCAACCTCGGCGCGGGGACGATCGACCACGTCGTCAACGGCGTGGGCGGCCCCGCGGACAACTCCAACACCGGGCAGCCGGTCTACGTCACCGACTACCCGTGATCGCACATCCGTCCTGACGGCCTCGCCCGCGCGTCGCGACGGCACTGACTGTCCCGCCTGCATGCTCCGGGCGCTGGCGCGTGCGGCCGGGGACGTCGAGCGTGCGAGCGCCGAGCGCCGACCCGACCTGCGGCGCGCGGCCGGCGACCTGGCGCCGGTCCCGGCCGGCCTTCGCGTCGCGCAGGAGCAGGCCGCGGCCGCGCTGCACGACTGGCGCGGCGAGCTGGGCGAGCTCGGCGGCGTCCTGCACGCCGTCGACGGCGCGCTGCAGCACACGGCCTGACGCGGCGTAGGCTGCGGGCCATGCCCGTCGCCCTCGTCATCGGTGCCCGCAACCTCGGCTTCGCCGTCATCCAGCGCCTGCTCGCCGACGGCTGGACCGTCGCGGGCGGCGCACGCTCGGCCGACACGCTCGCCAAGGTCGAGCAGGCCGGGGCCACCGCGCTCGACGTCGACGTCACCGACCAGGCCTCCGTGCTCGAGGCGCTCAACGAGGTCGCCACCAAGCACGGCCGCATCGACCTCGTCGTCAACGCCGCGTCGCCCTACGGCGGCTCACGCGGAGGGCCGTTCGGGGGCGGGCCGCTGGCCGAGGCCGAGGCGACCGGCTTCGAGGACTGGTCGGCCGGCCCGATGCGCGGCGCGTTCGCCTTCCTGAGCGCCTCTGCACGCTTCCTCAAGGACCAGGAGGGCGATGCCACCGTCATCCAGGTCACCGGCGGCTCGGCCCGGCGCGCCATGCCCGGCCGCGGGCTGTGGGCCGCCGGCGCGTTCGGCGTCCGCGCGCTCACGCAGGCCGCCGCGCTTGAGCTCCGCGAGCACCGCATCCACGTCGCGCTGCTCGTCGTCGACGCCGGGATCGACCGCTCCGCCAGCAGCGACGACCTCAAGACCGCCGACCCGGGCAGCCTGGCGGACGCCGTCGCCTACCTCGCCTCGCAGAGCCCGCGCGCGATGACCCACGAGCTGCAGGTCACGCCGGCGCTCGATCGCTGGGTGCCATGACGTTCGCGGGCCCAGCCCGGGCGGTGGGGCCGTGTGGGGCTGCATTTCGCGCGTCATTGGCGCTTGATTAGCGCGACATTTGCGCTACCCTTCTTCGTGGGCAACCGGCAGGAAACGACGAGTGGAGGCGGCTCATGGGCTTGGGCTTCGCCGGTGAGGCGGCGCACATCCGAGAGGTCGGGCATCTCAGCACGGCGGACATCGCCCGCGCCACCGGCGCGGACGAGTCGACGGTGCGCGCGTGGCTCAACGAGACGCGCTCGCCTTCCGGCGAGCGGGCGGAGCGCTTGGTCGAGCTCTCTGCGCTCGTGGAGCGGCTGGCACGCGTCATCCAGGCGGACTACATCCCCGTCTGGCTCCGCAAGCCCAACGCCATGCTCGATGACGAGAAGCCCATCGACCTCGTGGCGACCGCCGACTATCGGAAGGTCTCGCGCGTCGTCGCGGCGCTCGAGGGCACCTGGTTCCGCCACATCCCCGCCGGCGGCGACGTGCACTACGAGCCACCGGACCCGGCCGACAACCGCTGGCAACGCGGCTCGGTCGTCGAGGGCCTGTACTTCGGCCGCGAGGAGGCCACGGTATGGGCGGAGTGGTACCGCTTCCTCGCCGAGGCGGGCGTCCCGCCGATGGCAGGCCTGCCGCGCGATCTATGGCGGTGGGAGGTCGAGCTGACCGTGGCCGACCTCTCCGACGCCAGCCGGCTCGCCCGCGTCGGGCTGCCGGTGCCAAAGCCCGGGCGCTTTCAGTGGCCGATGTTCCAAGTGGTCGGCGAGCACCTCTGGCGTGACGGGTGGGACGGGCTCCTCGCGCCCTCCGCCGCCCGTCCCGACCACCTCGTGCTGTGCGTGTTCCGCGAGGAACGCGTGGTGCTCGGTACACGGCCGGTGCCTCCGCCGACCCTCCACGAGTTCCCGCCGCCGGTGCCACAGGGCATGACGACGTGAGAGGGCGCCGTCAGTCCGGGTCGGTCGCGCGCCGCGTCTTCTCCGCCTTGTAGTCGTCGATCTCCGGCCCGACCTTCGGCACCGTCCGGTTGCCCTCCCGTACCCAGAAGTGGGGCCCTTCCTTGGTGCCGTCCCTCTTCTTGGCCGGGTAGTGCCAGAACCACCGAGCTGCGGCTGGCGAGCGGTGCGGGGCCCGCACCGTGATCACGCAGACGGGCCGCTTGCCGACGCCGTCGCGGTCCAGGTCCACGTAGTGGTTGGCGTCGGGCTTGATACGCGCCGCGATGCGGTTGCGCAGGCGTAGCAGGTACGGATCCCAGTCCGAGCCCGCCTCCGCGGCCAAGCCCCACACGACATAACCGCCAAGTCTCGGAGCGTCGCCGAGCAGAGCGTTGTCCTGGTAGCGGTGCTCCTCAAGGGCGCCGAGGATGATCGTGCCGCCGTCGGCGTTGAGGAACCCGCAGATCGCCTTCATGAGGTTGTCGGTCGGCACCTCGCTCTCGGGAGGCTTCTCCGGCGGGTCCGCGGCCAGGAGCCATTGGTTCAGCTCCAAGAAGGCGGAGCCCTTGACCTCGAGGTGGTGGCCTTCCTCGTCGAGTAGCCACTCCTGGGCGCCTCGCTTGGCCGGGGCCTCGGTGCTGAGCCGCATCTGGTCGGCGAAGTCGAGCAGGTCCTCGGTCGCCGTCACGAACGTCGTGGTGCGCGAGCCGAAGGTCTCCGGTGCGACCAGCTCGTTGATCGGCTCGGTGATGTCCGTCGCAATCCGGTGAAAGGCCTCGGCACGCACGCGGGCCAGGATCAAGTAGCTCCCGAAGCCGATGCCGCGGTACAGCGACTTCTCCGAGAAGACGTCGCCGTCGGCCTCCATGAGCTTGCGCAGGATGGCCGCCGTCATGCGCTGCTCGGCGGCGAAGGGGATCGCCTGGCGACTCGGTCCGATCACAAGGCCGAACTTGATGCCCTGCGAATGCCAGGCAGGCGCGAGCAGGCGCCGCTCCTGGTATTTCGTGAGCTCGGTGAGCTTCAAGCCGGCATTGATCCGCTCGATCTCGGAATTGGGCAGCCGGTCCTCCAGCACGCTGCGGTCGAGCGGCTCCATCCGACCGTCTTCGCCGGCCCACGGCCAGTGACTGACGATGTCGTTGATCAGGAAGCCCTCGATGACGATGTTGGGATCCTGGAAGACGTCGTGCAGCGCCTTCTCGAAGACGCTTTGCGCAGTCGGCAGCCACGCCCGTAGGAGGATGTCGTGCGTGCCGTAGAGCTCGTAGATCGCATAGGCGAGGACCCCGGTGCGCTCCATCACCTGCTGCAGGTTGTAGAGGATGCGCTGCCGCTCGTAGGTCGGGAAGGAGAGGCGCCAGAAGTAGAGGCGCTCGCCGGCCCACACTTCCCCGCACTTGTGGGTGCCACTGCCATCGTGCGACGTGATCGGACTGCGAGTTCTCGGCGGTCGTCTCGTCGGGGGCTTTGGGCGACACGGGGGACCGGCAGGTTCGCTTGCCGGACCGGGTGGCGAGCGGCACCGCTCGCCGGCCGCGGTGCGGCGGCAGTTAGACCACTGTCCGGCATGCTGCGTCAAGCACAGTGGTTAGGCGAACTGCGTGGGGAGCGTCGAGGGGGCGCGCATCGCCGGCACAGCCTGGCAATCGCTGCACGTACAAGGGAAGGGCCGCCTTCTCCTCGCTCTTGCGAGCGATTTGATCGACGACCCTTCTGGCACCGACTATCCGCCTGCCGGAGGCCCTCGCGCATCCGTAGTTCCTACGTGTCCTCGGCACGCCCGCCGGCACGCAGGGCTGCCGCGATCTACGCATGACCGCGGGCGCCGCCCGGCCTAGGGTCGCGCCCATGACCACCCTGAGCGACATCGACCTGCTCGCGCTGTCGGACCAGGCCTGGGACGTCGTCGATCCCGCGGCGGAGCACGAGGCCGAGGAGGAGACCTGGACGGCGGCCCTGCGCCACGGCTGGCCGCCGCCGGAGACGGTCGACGACCTCCGGGCGCACCTCGACGAGGTCGCCTCGAGCGTCCAGCCGCGCCCGCCCGCGCTGCCGCTGCGCGCGGTAGCCGCGGTCATGGCGTTCCTCGCTGGCCACCCGGAGCGGCGCGACGCCGGCGACGCCCTGCTCCTGGAGGCCGTGCGCGAGGCCTACGGCGACGCGGTGCCCGACGACGTGGCGGCGTGGCTGGCCGTCCGCCGCCGCGCGCCGGAGGCGCACCGCCGCCGCCACGGCGCACCGGGGCCGCGCCGCAGCGGGGCGCGTCCGAGCGCGCCCGACGCGACCTAGGACCCCTTCCCCGAACGCCCCGCCCGTGCCAGCATGGCGCCGGCGCGCACCGCGCCCGCGGCGTCGCACCGGCAAAGGAGGGGACGGGTGATCATCGGGTCGTCGTTCGCGGACCAGGCGAGCGTGCTGTCGATCGTGCTGGCCGGCGGGGAGGGCAAGCGCCTGGCGCCGCTCACGCTCGACCGCGCGAAGCCGGCCGTGCCGTTCGGCGGCAACTACCGCCTGATCGACTTCGCGCTGTCGAACCTGGTCAACGCGGGCTACCGGCGGATCGTCGTGCTCACGCAGTACAAGAGCCACTCGCTGGACCGCCACATCTCGACGACCTGGCGGCTGTCGCCGCTGCTGGGCAACTACGTCGCGCCGGTGCCGGCGCAGATGCGCCGCGGGCCGTTCTGGTTCCAGGGGTCGGCCGACGCGATCTACCAGAACCTCAACCTGCTGCGCGACGAGCGCCCCGAGTACGTGCTCGTCTTCGGGGCCGACCACATCTACCGCATGGACCCCTCGCAGATGGTCCGCCAGCACATCGAGTCCGGCGCGGGCGTCACCGTCGCGGCGCTGCGCGCGCCGATCTCCCAGGCCGACCAGTTCGGCGTCATCGAGACCGCGGCCGACGGCCTGACGATCACCGCGTTCCGCGAGAAGCCCGCGGACGCGATCGGCCTGCCCGACGCGCCCGACCAGGTGTACGCCTCGATGGGCAACTACGTGTTCAGCGCCGACACGCTCGTCGACGTCGTCTGCCAGGACGCCGAGGCGCGCGAGTCCTCGCACGACATGGGCGGCAACATCATCCCCTCGCTCGTCGAGTCGGGCGAGGCCCACGTCTACGACTTCAGCACCAACATGGTGCCGGGGGCGACCGAGCGCGACCAGGGCTACTGGCGCGACGTCGGCACCCTCGACGCGTTCTACGACGCCCACATGGACCTCATCTCGGTCCACCCGGTCTTCAACCTGTACAACACGCACTGGCCGATCCTGACGCTGCCCGAGCCGCTGCCGCCCGCGAAGTTCGTCTTCGCCGAGGAGGGGCGCACGGGCCACGCGATCGACTCGATGGTCTGCTCGGGCGTCGTGATCTCCGGCGGCGCCGTCGAGCGCTCGGTGCTGGGGCCGAGCGTGTACGTCGAGGAGCGGGCGCGCGTCGACGGGTCGGTGCTCTTCCCCGGGGTGCAGGTCGGCCGCGGCGCGACGGTCGTCAACGCCATCGTGGACAAGGACGTGGTGGTCGAGGACGGCGCGCAGGTCGGCGTCGACCTCGACGGCGACCGCGAGCGCTGGACGGTCTCCGAGGGCGGCATCGTCGTCGTGCCCAAGGGCGAGCGGGTGGAGGCCCGCTAGGTGCGCGTCGCGCTGCTCACGCGCGAGTACCCGCCCGAGGTCTACGGCGGCGCGGGCGTGCACGTCGAGTACCTCGCGCGCGAGCTGCGCAGGCACGTCGACCTGACCGTGCACGCGTGGGGCGCCGAGCGCGACGACCCGGCGGTGCGCTCCTACCGGCCGTGGGACGCGCTTGCCGGCGACGCGCCGCACCTCGCGGCGCTGCAGGCCGTCTCGGTCGACCTGCTCATGGCGGCGGGGGTCGAGGGCGCCGACGTGACCCACTCGCACACCTGGTACGCGCAGTTCGCCGGCCACCTGGCCAAGCTCGTCGAGGGCATCCCGCACGTCTCCACCGTGCACTCGCTGGAGCCGATGCGCCCGTGGAAGGCCGAGCAGCTCGGCGGCGGCTACGCGCTGTCGAGCTTCTGCGAGCGCGTCGCGCTCGAGGGCGCCGACGCGGTCATCGCCGTCTCCGAGGGCTCGCGCGAGGACATCTGCCGGGCCTACCCGGCGATCGACCCCGGCCGCATCGAGGTCATCTACAACGGGATCGACACCGAGGAGTACCGCCCCGACCCCGGGACCGGCGTGCTCGAGCGCCTCGGCGTCGACCCGGCACGGCCGAGCGTCGTCTTCGTCGGGCGCATCACCCGCCAGAAGGGCGTGCCGCACCTGCTGCGCGCGGCCCTGGACTTCGCGCCGGAGGCGCAGCTCGTGCTGTGCGCCGGCGCGCCGGACACGCCGGAGATCGCCCGCGAGGTCGCCGCCGGCGTCGACAGGCTGCGGGCCGCGCGCGACGGCGTCTTCTGGATCGAGGAGATGCTCCCCAAGCCCGACGTGATCCAGCTGCTGTCGCACGCGACGGTCTTCGCGTGCCCGTCGATCTACGAGCCGCTCGGGATCGTCAACCTCGAGGCGATGGCGTGCGAGGCGGCGGTGGTGGCGTCGGCGACCGGCGGCATCGTCGAGGTGGTCGTCGACGGGGAGACCGGCTACCTGGTCCCGCTCGAGCAGGCGCCGGGCTCGATCGACCCGATCGACCCCGAGGCGTTCGCGGCCGCCTTCGCCGAGCGGGTCAACGCGCTGCTGGCCGACCCCGGCCTCGCGGACCGCATGGGCCGCGCCGGCCGCGCCCGCGCGGTGCAGCGCTTCGCCTGGGCGGCGATCGCCGAGCAGGTCGCGGCGGTCTACGGCCGCCTCGTCTGAGTCTGCCGGGGACGACGATCGCACGAAGTTCGGTCAGCGCCCTTGAGTGCTGAGTCCCGAGGTGCTTAGGCTCGGCACGTCAACGAGGAGGTGCGCCGTGCCCGAGGACCAGAAGCCGGCCGAGGATCCGCCCCTGACGCTCGACGCCGAGGCGCAGGCGCTGCGGCTGGCCAAGTACAAGGCGGAGGCGCGCAAGGCGATCGCAGCCGCCGACGCCGGCCTGCTCTACCAGCCCAAGGCGACGCCGGTGAAGGGCGAGACGACGATCGGCGAGAAGGCCGGGTCGCTGCTGGGCAACCTCGCGCTGCGGGGCATCGGGCAGCTCGGCGAGCACATCGCCATCGACGTCGACCAGCAGATGGAGCGGACCGCCAAGCCCCATGTCGTCCTCATCGTCTCCGCCACGGGGGTGGCGGCCGGCGACGCGGCGCACGCCGAGATCACCACCCGCCTGGACTGGTTCGCCGAGCGCTTCGCCGAGGCTCAAGCGGCGCTGGAGGCCGCGCCGCCCATCCCGCAGCCTCAGCCCGCCTCGGGCGGCGCGACGACCGCCGCGCTCCCGCTGCTGGCCCTGGCCGCCGCGGCGGGGCAGGCCGGGGCCGCCGGGATGAGCGTCCTGGGCCTCGCCGCGGACGTCGTGAGCATGTTCAAGAGCGACTACGCCGTCACCGCCCGCGAGATCAGCGTGGAGTTCGAGGCGCTGGCGGCGGTCGTCGCGCGCGAGCTCCGCGAGCGCGACGTCGCCGCCGTCGTCGACGGCTTCCACCTCCTCGAGGGCTCGGAGACGCTGGCGGCGTTCGGCGGACTGCAGGCGGCGCGGTGGGCGCTGGAGGAGACGGTGGCCGAGCGCCAGGCGCTGGACCTCACCGCCACCGCGGACGCGATCACCGCGCTGCGGACGCGGATCGGCGCGGTGGGCGCCGCGATCGACAAGGCCCGGGCGGCAGGCGAGGATGCCGCGGCGGCCAACGGGGAGGCCCAGCTCGCTGTCCTGCAGCAGGACCTGGCCGCGATCCAGACCGCCGAGTACCTCGCTCGCACCGCGCAGATCGCTACGGCCAAGGCGCTGATCGCGGCGTTCGACGGCTTCGCCGGCGCGATCACGAAGGCGGCGGACGGCGCGACGACGCCGCTCGTCGCCGCGGCGCTGCGCGACGTCATCCACCACGGCGTCAAGACGACGCCGGACGCGCAGCAGCGGACGCCTATCGGCCACCTCCTGTACCTGTCGGTGAGCTCGAGCGGCGGGGAGCAGATCACGCGTACCGGGTTGTTCGCCAACAACGAGCGCCTCGGGCTCGTGGCGAGCGTGCAGGCCACCTACCTGCTCGCCGACGCGACGGGCGTGGTGCTGACCGGGGGCTCGGACGGCGCGGCCAGTCACGCCCGCTTCAACGTGAAGGACAACCGGCTGGAGTGGCCCTAGCCGGTGGCCCGGTACGTCCTGCTCCCGCAGGAGGGCATCGTCGTCCGCGGCGGGACCGCCCCGGGCGCGATGCTGGCCCTGCCCGCGACCCGCAGCACCGAGGAGCGTGGATGGGGGATCCTCGACGGCTTGGAGGTCGGCGTCGTCGACGCGACGCGCGAGGACGGGCCGCGGCTGGTCGAGATCAGCGACGAGGCGGCGCGGGCGATCAACGCGTCGCCGACGCCCGTACGCGCGTTGCCGGAGGTCGAGTACGGGCCGCCGGCCCCGCGCCCACGCCCGGCAGGGGGCGCGACGCAGGCGCTCTCGACGGCCTCCGCCACGCTGCGCGTGCGGTGCGAGGACGCGGTCACCGGGCTCGGCGTGGCGGGGGTGCACGTCATCGCCTTCACCAGCGTGGCCCGCCGGAGCGGGGACCAGGGCGACACCGGTGCGGACGGCGAGGTCCTGCTGCGGCTGCGGCCAGGCGCCGTCGAGCGGCTGCTGGCCTACCCGCCGCCCGGATACTGGGGCGCGTGCCGCACGCAGCTGACGGCCCCCGGGGCCGAGGTGGTGACGCTGGTGCCCGCGGACGTCGCGCACGTCGACGCGCTGCGCCGCTGCTACGGCACCTCGCGCTTCGACGCGACGGCCGGCGTCCGCGTCGCGG
>JACRMD010000044.1 GCA_016215085.1 Solirubrobacterales bacterium
CGACGTCGTGCGCGCGCTGCGCGAGGAACCGGTGCGACACCTGCGCGCGGTGTAGGCGGCGGTGCCATGGTGGGCGCATGCTCACCACCGCGCTGCTGGCCGCCGCCGCCGTCGCCGCGCCACTGCCCCAGGGCAGCGAGCCCGTGCAACTGGACCCGGCCGACTTCACCTCCGCCATCACCAACCCGTACTGGCCGATGCCGCCGGGCCGCCGCTGGGTCTCGCGCGAGACCAGCCCGGACGGCACGTCCCAGCGCAACGTCGTCACCGTCCTGCGCCGCACCAGGCGGGTCGCCGACGGCATCCGGGCCCGCGTCGTGCACGACGTCGTGACCGAGCGCGGGCGCAAGGTCGAGGACACCTACGACTGGTACGCGCAGGACCGCGACGGCAACGTCTGGTACCTCGGCGAGGACACCACCGCCTACGAGGACGGGCGCACGTCGAAGGAGGGGTCGTTCGAGGCCGGCGTCGACGGGGCGCAGCCGGGCGTGGTCGTCCCGGCCCGGCCCGAGCCGGGCCTGCGCTACCGCCAGGAGCACCGCAAGGGCCACGCCGAGGACCGCGCGGAGGTCGTCGCGCTGGACTGGCAGGCGCAGGTGCCGTTCGGGCACTTCCGCGACGTGCTCGTCACCCGCGAGTGGAGCCCGCTGGAGCCGCGGGTGCTCGAGCTCAAGCTGTACGCCAAGGGGGTCGGGCCGGTGCTGGCGATCGGGGTCTCCGGCGGCGCCGACCGCGAGGAGCTGCTGCGGATGCGGCGCTGAGCTAGTACCCCGTGATGGTCGGCTGGTTCTGCGCGCCGTCGACGACGATGTTGGTGGCGTTGATCCAGCTCGCCCGCGGCGAGAGCAGGAACGCCGCGACGTCGGCCACCTCCTCGGGCGTGCCCAGGCGGCCGTGCGGGAACTCGGCGGCGACGAAGGCGGCGAAGTCGCCGGGGCGGTCGCGCTCGACGACCGCCCACCCGTCGGGCGTGAGGATCGAGCCCGGGCTCAGCGCGTTGACGCGCACGCCGGTCGGCGCGAGCTCGCGGCCCAGCGACGCGGCGAGGTGGATCTCGGCCGCCTTGGCGGCGGCGTACTGGGCGCGCGGCTGGGGCCGCATCCCCGACACGGAGGCGACGACCAGCGCGGCGCCGCCGCCGTCCCCGGCCAGGTGCGGCGCGGCCGCGCGCAGCAGCACGGCGGCGTGCACGACGTTGAGGTCGAAGGTTGCGCGCCAGTCGTCGCCGGGCGCGTCGCCCAGCGCGCCGCCGCCGGCCGAGCCGCCCGCGTTGGCCACGACGGCGTCCAGGCCGCCGAGCCGCTGCGCCGCCGTCGCGACGAAGCCTTCGAGCGCCGCGTCGTCGGTGACGTCGACGGCCATGCCGAAGCCGCCGAGCTGCGCGCCGACCCGCTCGGCCTCGTCGCCGTCGCGCGCGCAGACCGCGACGGCGCAGCCCTCCTCGTGCAGCCGCCGGGCGACGGCCAGCCCGATCCCGCGCGTGCCGCCCGTGACGAGCGCGCGCCGCCCCTGCAACCCGAGGTCCATGGGCCTCAGTCCAGCAGACCGAGCTGCCGCGCGATGGTCGCGGCGTCGAAGTACACGCGCTCGCACACGACGCGGTCGCCGCCGGGCGCGAACTCGAAGACCGCCGCCATCCGGCAGGTGAACGCGCGCCCGGTCGCCGGCACGCCGAGGCCGTCGCCCTGGTGCGTGCCCTGGAGCTCGAACTCGACGACGGTCGCGTCGTCGGCGTGGTGCATGGCGATGAGCCGGTTGCGCTGGTCGGGGAACGCGTCGCGCGTGCGCGCGTAGTAGTCCCGCACCGCCTCCTCGCCGTCGAAGACCTCGCCCGTGGCCACGATCTCGTAGCGCGGGTGCTCCATCGTCTCGATCGTCGCGTCGAAGTCGTGGCGGTTCTCGGACTCCATGTGCTCGCGGATCTGCGCCTCGCGGCGGGCGCGCAGGTCGGTCTCGACGGCCATGGCGGGCACCCTCGCCTGCACGGCCGCGGCCGTCAAGCGGGCCACGCGTAGAGGTGCTCGGGCCGGCCGGTGCCGCCGTAGCGCATCGACAGCGAGACGACGCCTTCGACCGCGAGGTGCTCGAGGTAGCGGCGGGCGGTCACGCGCGACAGGCCGCAGCGGCCCGCGACCTCCGAGGCGGTCAGCGGCTCGGCGGCCTCACGGACCGCCGTCTTGACGTGGTCCAGCGTCGTGGCGTTGAGCCCCTTCGGCAGCGCGCGCGGCTGCGCGCCGCGCAGCGTGCCGAGCATCGCGTCGACCGCGGCCTGGTCGCGCTCGGGCGTGCCCGCCAGCTGCAGGCGGTAGCGCGCGTAGCGGTCGAGCTTGTCGGCGAACGTCGCGAACGCGAAGGGCTTGACGAGGTACTGCACGACGCCGCCGGCGACCGCCCGGCGGATGCTGTCGGGGTCGCGCGCCGCCGTGACGGCGATGACGTCGATCGGGTGCGCGGCGCGCGCCCGGATCGTGCGCAGCAGCTCCAGGCCCTCGGCGTCGGGCAGGTGGAAGTCCAGCAGCACGAGGTCGACCGGCCGGCGCTCGAGGAGCTCCAGCGCCTCGGCCGCGCGGTGCGCCACACCCGCCACCGCGAAGCCCGGCACGCGCTCGACGTACGAGGCGTGGACCTCGGCGACCAGCGCGTCGTCCTCGACCACCAGCGTGCGGATCACGCCGTCAGTCCTGCCCCGCGGTGCGCCGGGACGCGAACGGTCACCACCGCGCCGCCGTCGTTGGAGGCCGCGGCCGAGCCGCCGAGCCGCGCGGTCGCCGCCGCCACGAGCGCGAGGCCGATGCCGCGCCGGCCCTCGTTCGCGCCCGCCTTCGTCGACCAGCCGGCCTCGAACGCGCGCTCGAGCGCCCCGTCCGCGAACCCCGGGCCGTCGTCGCGGACCGTCAGCTCGACGCTGCCGTCCGCCACGTGCGCGCGAACCTCGATGCGCCCGCCCGTGCGGCCGGCGAGCGCGTCGAGGGCGTTGTCGATGAGGTTGCCCACCACGGTCACGAGGTCGTCCTCGGGCACGAGGCCCGCGGGCAGGTCGCTGTCACCGGCGAGCACGAGCTGCACGCCGCGCTCGCGGCACGCCGCGGCCTTGGCGAGCAGCAGCGCCGCCAGCGCCGGGTCGCCGATGCGCTCCTGCACCTGGTCGGCCTCGTCCTGCGTGACGCCGATGCGCCGGGTGGCGAAGGCGACCGCGTCGTCGTAGCGGCCGAGCTCCACCAGCCCGACGACCGTGTGCAGCTCGTTGGCGGACTCGTGGGCCTGGGCGCGCAGCGCGTCGGCGAGCCCGCGCACGGTGCCGAGCTCGCGGACGAGCCCCTCGAGCTCCGTGCGGTCGCGCAGCGTCGTGACCGTCCCGACGTGGCGGCCGTCCACGCGCGCCGGCCGCGAGACGCTGAGGAGCACCCGCCCGCCGACGACGTGGACGCCGCTCCCCACGCCCGACGTCAGCGCCTGCACCAGCGCCGCGCCGCGCACCACCTCGTCGACCCGGCGGCCGGTGACGTCCCCGTCGAACCCGAGCAGCCGCCGCGCCTCGCCGTTGACGAGCGCCAAGCGCCCGTCGTGCGCCGTGACCACGACGCCCTCCCCGATCGCGTGCAGCACAGCGTCGTGGTGGGCGTACAGGGCGCCGAGCTGCTCGGGGTCCATGCCGCGCGTATGCCGGCGCACGCGCCGCGCCAGCAGCATCGACAGGCCGGCGCCGACGAGCAGGGCCGCCACCGCCGACGCCAGCAGCGCGGGCAGGTGGTCGCGGACCTGGTCGCTGATCGCCGCCTGCAGCACGCCGACGGCGACCAGCCCGGCGACGCGGCCCCCGTCGCGGATCGACACCACCGCGCGCACCGACGGGCCCAGCGTGCCGGTCGTCTCCTCGACGACCTCACCGCCGCGCACCGCCGGCGCGATCGTCCCGACGAACCGCCCGCCGATGCGCGCAGGGTCGGGGTGCGAGTACCGGATCCCCGACGGCGACAGGAACACCACGAAGCCGAGGTCGGCGCGGCGGCGCACCTCCTCGGCGAGCGGCTGCAGGGCGGCCGCCGGATCGTCGCGGCGCAGCGCCGCGCGGACCTCGCCCGAGGCCGCAAGGGCGCGCGCCACCGATACCGCCCGATCGCGCTCGCCGTCGCGGGTGGCGTCGTCGGTCGCCTCGACCGCGAGCCACGCCACGAGACCGACCGTGACCAGCACGACGACGAGCTGCAGCAGCAGGAGCTGCCGGGCGAGGCTGACCCTGCGCACGGACGGCATGCTGGCACGGGCGCCGCCCACCCGCCACCGGCGGGGACGGCGCCCGTGGCCGGAGGTCAGGCGGGCGCGGGCACCGGCTCGGCGCTGCGCGCCGGCGCGGGCGCGGGCGCGGCGGGCCGGCTCGCGGCCGGGGCCTCGATCGCGTCGGGGTCGGCCAGCGACGGGTCGTCGAGGACCGCGTGGAAGCGCGCCTCGTCGAGCTCGCCCTGCCACTTGGCGATGACCATGGTGGCCACGCCGTTGCCGATGCAGTTGGTCAGCGCGCGGCCCTCCGACATGACGCGGTCGATCCCGACGACGAGCGCGATGCCGACGGCGATCGACTCGGCGGAGAAGAACGTCCCGCCGAAGGCCTGCAGCGACGCCGTCAGCGTCACCAGGCCTGCGCCGGTGATCCCGGCCGCACCCTTGGACGTCAGCACCATGAGCGCCGCCAGCGCGAGCTGCTGGCCGAGCGCCATGTCCTGCCCCGTCGCCTGGACGATGAACAGCGCGCCCAGCGTCAGGTAGATGCAGGTGCCATCCAGGTTGAAGGAGTAGCCCGTCGGCAGCACCACGCCGACGCTCTGGCGCGACGCGCCCGCCCGCTCGAGCTTGACCAGCATCCGCGGCAGCACCGTCTCCGACGACGACGTCCCGAGGATGATGAGCAGCTCGTCCTTGAGCAACCTGATGAACTTGAAGATCGAGAACCCGCTGACCCGCGCCACCAGGCCGAGGACGCCCAGCACGAAGATCGCCGCCGTGCCCCAGAAGGTGACCATGAGGAGCGCCAGGTTCTGCAGGGCGCCGCTGCCGAACTGGGCCACGGTGAACGCCATGCCGCCGAACGCGCCCAGCGGCGCGGTCCACATGATCAGGCGGATCACGCCGAAGACGATCTGGCTGGCGACCTCGAAGCCGCCGACCACGCGCTCGCGCAGCGGCGGCGCCAGTGCGCTGATCGCCGTGGCGGTGAGGACCGCCAGGACGAGGACCTTGAGCACCTCGTTCTCGACGAACGGACCGACGAGGCTCGTCGGCACGAGGTCGTCGGTGATGAAGGCCACCAGGCCGTGGCCCGCCTCGCCGGCCTCGGCGATCTTCTCCTTGGCCGCCTCGGTCGCTGACCCGGTCGGGCCGCCGGCGAAGCCGTCGCCCGGCCGGACGAGGTTGGCGGCCAGGAGCCCCAGCCCGAGCGCCACGGCCGTCGCGCCGGCGAAGTACCCCAGCGCGCGGGCCGCGAGGCCGCCGGCGCGGGCCATGCTGCCCAGCGACGCGATGCCGACGACGACCGTGAGGAAGATCACCGGCGCGGTGATCGTCTTGACGAGCTGGAGGAACGCGTCCGCCAGCCACTTGGCCTCCTTCGCCGTGTCGGGCGCGACGAGCCCGAACACCGTGCCCGCCGCGATCGCGACGAGGACCCAGAACCACAACTGCCGCAGCGCCCCACGCGGGCGCGGGTGGACGTTGCCCATGACACCTCTCCTCGGTGAGAACCCCTCGTGCCCCCCGGCACGAGCTCGATCGCGACCGTAGGCGGCGGCTGGCGCCGTGTCTCGCTTGCGGTCGCATCGGTCGTTTCGGTCGTTTCGGTCGCGGTCCGCTACTGGGTAGCCGTGGTCGTCGGCCGGGTAGCCCTCTCGCGGTGAGCGACCGCGACCCCTACCTGCGCGATCCCAACATCGCCCGGGCCGCGAGCCTGCAGGTCGTCTTCGGCCTGGCCCTCGGGGCGGGCCTCGGGTGGGCCATCGCCGGCTGGGCCGGCTTCTCGGAGGGCGCCGGCGTCGCGATCGGCGCCGTCGTCGGCTTCCTGCTCGCCAACGTGCTGGTCTACCAGTACGGCGGGCGCTCGACCCGCTGAAGCCAGTCCACCACGAGCGCCGCGATGCCGGCGACGTCCTTCTTGAGGCCGTGGTCGCCCGGCACCTCGGCCACCTCGCGCAGCCCCGCCGCGCGCGGCATGCCGAAACGGTCGGTGGTGCCCTGGACGACGAGCACCGGGACCGCGACCGCGTCGAGCTCCTCCTGCCGGCTCGTCCCGTTGGGCGCGACGAGCGGGAACGCCAGGCACAGCACCGCCCGCGCGCCCGTCGCCTCCGCGGTCCGGCACGCGACCCGCGCGCCGGACGAGCGGCCGCCGGTGACCAGCGGGACGCCGGCGACGTCGTGCTCGCGCAGGTGGTCGACGACCGCGCACCACGCCGTGTCGAGGGCGGGCGCCCGCGGTGGCGAGCGCCGGCCCGCGACGCGGTAGGGCTGCTCGACGAGCACGACGGCGTGGCGCGCCGCGACCGCCGCCCTGGTCACCGCCTGCAGGTCCGGCGCGGTGACCGACCCGCCCGCGCCATGGCCGAGCACCAGCGCCGCGACCGGGTCGTCCACAGCGTGGACGTGCGCCCGCGCGAGGCCCTGGGGCGTGTCGATCTCGGCGATGCGCGCGTCCATGGCGGGAAGCATGCCGCGCCGCGGCGCCCCACCCGGCCCCGGGGGTGGGGTCCGCCCCGGCGGCGCCTCACCCCGGCCCCGGTGAGGTGGGATCCACCGCTGCAACGGATCTTGCGTGTGTGACGCCGCTCACGGAACGTGCGTTCGCACGGGCTAGCGTCTGTCCGGCAAGCGACCGTCCGGCCCGCGCGCCCCTGTCCCCATGCGGGCGCGCCCCCTGGACGACAGGAGGTTCCTTCGCTCGTGCGACGCACGACCGCCGTGGCGGCGGCTGCTGCCGCCACGTCCATGCTCACCGCCGCCGGCGTGGCCGCCG
>JACRMD010000324.1 GCA_016215085.1 Solirubrobacterales bacterium
CGGTGCCGTCGGTCGCCCGCGCCGTGCAGCTGACGCAGAAGGCGCCCGTGCCCGCGGGCGCGCCCTACGTGCTGCACCTCTCGCGCTGGGACCGCCTGAAGGACCCCGTCGGCGTGATGGAGGCCTTCGCCCGTCACGTCGTGCCGCGCGTCCCGGCGCACCTCGTGCTCGCGGGCCCGTCGCCCAGCGTCGTCGACGACGACCCCGAGGGCGCCCAGGTCCTCGAGGAGGTGCTCGCCGCGTGGGCGGACCTGCCCGGCGACCGCCGCGCCGCGGTGCACGTCGCGGTCCTGCCGCTGGAGGCCGCGGCCAACGACCTGGTGGTCAACGCGCTGCAGCGGGGCGCCGCGGTCGTCGTCAAGAAGAGCATCGGCGAGGGCTTCGGGCTCGGGCTGACCGAGGCGCTGTGGAAGGCGCGCCCGGTCGTGGCCTCGGCCGTCGGCGGCGTGCGCGAGCAGGTCGTCGACGAGGTCACCGGCCTGCTCGTCGACGACCCCGGCGACCTGCGCGCCGCCGGCGCCGCGATCGTCCGCCTGGTCGAGCACCCGGGCGTGGCCGCGGCGCTCGGCCGCGCCGGGCACCGCCACGTGCGGCGGCGCTTCCTCGAGCCGCGCCACCTCGTCCGGTGGACCGGGCTGCTGCAGGAGGTCGTCAGCCCTCGCGCGGGACCGTGAGACGCCCTCAGCCCACCCGGCGGTAGCGGATGTGCGTGGCCAGCGGCGAGTGCAGCACCTCGACGGGCTCCATCCCGAAGGATCCGACGCCGTCGAAGATCCGCTCGCCGGACCCGAGCAGGACCGGGGCGATGTCGAGCGTGAGCTCGTCGACCACCCCGGCGACGAGCGCCTGCCGGACGGTGGAGGCGCCGCCCGCGATGTCCACGCCGTCGTCGCCGGCCGTCTCGCGCGCCTGTGCGTAGGCGGCGTCGAAGCCGTCGGTGACGAAGTGGAAGGTCGTCCCGCCCTCCATCTCGATCGGCTCGCGGGCGTGGTGGGTGAGCACGAACACCGGCGCGTGGTACGGCGGCTCGGGCCCCCACCAGCCGCGCCAGTCCTCCTCCCACGCACCGCGGATCGGCCCGAACATGTTGCGGCCCATGACGTAGGCGCCGCGCGGGCGCATGAGCCAGCCGGCGGCGGTCTCGTCGGCCTCGTTGGCGCGCTCGTCGCCGAGGTGCCAGGCGTGGAGCTCCCGTCCGCGCTTCCCGAGCGGGTGCTCGCGGCTCTGGTCCGGCCCGGCGACGAAGCCGTCGAGCGAGATCGACATGTGGCAGGTCGTGTCCGGCATCACGCGGGCACCTGCGCACCGAGGAAGGCGGCGAGCCCGTCGAGCAGCAGGCCGGTGCCGTGCTCGCGCTCCGCCGGATCCTCGAGGTCGTCGAAGAACGCGCCGTGCTCGGTGAAGACGAGCCACGTGCCGTCGCCGTCGGGCCGCACCTCGACGGTCGTCAGCGACACGGAGATGAGCCGCCCGTCGAGCAGGAGGTCGTAGGCGAAGACGATCCGCTCACCGTCGACGATGTCGTGGTAGCGGCTGCGGAACTCGTGCAGCGTCCCGCGCGAATCGCGTCCCACGCTCACCTCGCCGCCGCCGACGCGGAAGTCGAGCTCCCACCTGGCGTCGGTCCAGCTCGCGGGCACGCCGAACCAGCGCTGCTTGAGCTCCGGGTCCGCGAACGCGCGGAACGCCTGCGCGGGGGTCTGGGGGAACCGTCGCTCGATCGTGAAGTCGTGCTGGCGGATGCTCATCGGTGGTCTCCTTGGTCGGTGGGGAAGGCGTCGTCGAGGACGTCGGAGAGGCGGTCGAAGTGCCGCTCCCAGATCGCGCGGTGCTCGGCGATCCACTGCTCGAGCGTGCGCATCGGGCCGGGCTCGAGCCGGCACGTCCGGACGCGGCCGACCTTCTCCGAGCGCACGAGGCCGCTGCGCTGCAGCACGTCGAGGTGCTGCATCACGGACGGCAGCGACATGTCCATCGGTGCGGCGAGCTCGCTCACGGAGGCCGCGCCGCGCGACAGACGGACGACCATCGCGCGGCGGCTCTCGTCGGCGAGCGCGTGGAACGCCCGGTCGAGCTGTGCTGCTTCGGCGGTCGGCACGGGCGCATCGTAGCAAACACTTAGGTAGTTGCCTAAGTGTTATGCGCGCAGCCGCAACACGCGCCCGCGGAGACCTGCGAGGCTCGGCACAGGCCGATGAGCTGGCGGATCCGCGGCACCTACTTCGAGTCCTGCAACTGCGACGCGATCTGCCCGTGCCGGCGGATCGACGGCGTCTCGGGCGGCCGCTCGACGCACGGCGTGTGCCTCGGGGTCCTGTCGTGGATCGTGGAGGACGGTGCCGCCGCCGGAACCGACCTTTCGGGCCTGCCGGTCGCGATGGCCACGCGCTACAGCGACGACGAGCCGGGCTCGCCATGGAGCTGGGTCCTGTACCTGGACGCCGGCGCGTCGGACGAGCAGCGCGCGGCGCTCGAGGACATCTTCACCTCGGCGGCGACGCCCTGCGGCACTTCCCGTGGGCGTGGAAGGAGAGCGACCTGCTCGCCGTGCGGCCCGCGGTGATCGAGGTCGACCACACGCGGCGCCGGCAGTGGCTGCGGGTCCGCGACCACGTCAGCGTCCGGATCCGCGATCGCCACGCCGGTGGTGAGACCGTCACCTGCGTGATCCCCGGCCACGAGCGGTCGGGGGAGGAGCTCGTCGCGGACGAGCTGCGCGTCGAGGACGCCGGGCTGGCCTTCGCCTACCGCGGGGTCTGCGGGTACGGCGCGACGTTCGACTACGCCGGCTGAGCGGCGGCGTTGACCTGGGGCGCGCGGCGGTGGAGAATCGGCCGCGTCGACCAGGAGGTGTCCTCGATGCCCTGGAGCCTGAAGGGCAGCTACGTCGAGACGTGCTCGTGCGAGCTGATGTGCCCGTGCAACCTGTCGTTCGACCACGGCGCGACCTACGACTACTGCCGTGCGACGCTCGTCTTCGCCATCAAGGAGGGCGAGATCGACGGCACCGCCATCGGCGGGCGCAAGGTGGGGGTGATCGCCGACACGCCGAAGGTCATGACCGAGGGCGGCTGGCGGCTCGGGCTGTTCGTCGACGACGAGGCGACCGACGAGCAGGCCGACAAGCTCGCCAAGGTCTTCAGCGGGGAGCTCGGCGGCCCGATGGCGGGGCTCGCGCCGCTGGTGGGCGAGATGCTCGGCGTCGAGCGGGTGCCGATCGAGGTCGTCGACGACGGGCTGCGCCACAGCGTCCGGGTCGGCGACGTCATCGACTTCGAGGTCGAGGACATCGTGCCCTTCGGGTCCGAGACCGGGGAGCCCGTGCGCTTCGCCGGCATGTTCCACCCGGTGGCCTCCGACCTGACGATGGCCGAGGCCACGCGCTCGCGGATCGACGCGTTCGGCATCTCCTACGAGGGCAAGACCGGGCTCTCGACGTCCGAGTTCTCCTGGGCGGCTTGAGGGCGCTCGCCGCATCGGCCGAGCCGCGGGCGGCGGGCGGCCTGGCGCCCGCGTTCGCCGCCGCGCGCTCGCGCGTCGCGGTCGTCGGCCTGCTGCTGGGCCTCGCCGCCGTCAGCTGGTGGTGGACGGCCGACCGCATGCGCGGCATGGACGAGGGGCCGTGGAGCGGCCTCGGGACCTTCGGCTGGTTCCTCGGGGCGTGGGTCGTGATGATGGCCGCGATGATGTTCCCGTCGGTCGCCCCGACGGTCGCGCTGTACGCGCGCATGACCGCGCAGCGCTCGCGGCTCGCGCCGCTGTGGTTCACGACCGGCTACCTCGTCGCGTGGGCGTCGATCGGCGCGGCCGCCTTCGCCCTCGCCGCCGGCGGGAACCGCCTCGCGGGCGACGTGCTGGCCTGGGACCGCGCGGGACGCTGGGTCGCCGGGGCCACGCTGCTCGCGGCGGCCGTCTACGAGCTGACGCCCCTCAAGGACCTCTGCCTGCGCAAGTGCCGCAGCCCGCTCGGCTACCTGCTGGGCGCCTGGCGGGAGGGCCGGGCCGGCGCGCTGCGGATGGGCGCCGGCCACGGCGCGTGGTGCGTGGGGTGCTGCTGGGCGCTGATGGCGTCGCTGTTCGCGCTCGGCGTGATGAGCGTCGCGTGGATGGTGTTCGTGGCGGCGCTGATCGCCGCCGAGAAGCTCCTGCCCTGGCGGCGGACCGTCACCTGCGGCACGGCGGCGATCCTGGCCGCGCTCGGCATCCTGCTGCTCCTCGCGCCCGACGCCGTCCCCGGGCTCACGACCACCCCGCCCGACGCGGGGATGCCGATGGGCGTCATGGGCTCCTAGCTCACGCGGCTGTCACACGTCCCGCTCGTCCGGTGTCCCATGGCCAGTGACGACCACGACCACCGGAGGGACGGCAATGCTGGAGAAGGTCTTCTACACGAGCGTGCTGGTCAGCGACCAGGACAGGGCGCTCGACTTCTACACCAACGTCCTCGGCCTCGAGAAGCGCGTCGAGAACCCGACGCCCGACGGCCCGCGGTTCCTGACCGTCGGCGTCCCGGGCGACGACTTCCAGCTGGTCCTGTGGCCCGGGACCCCGGGGCAGGCCGAGCCGGCGATGGGGCGCCCCCCGGCGTCGATCACGATCGAGACCGACGACTGCCGCAGGACGGTCGAGGATCTGCGGTCGCGCGGCGTCGAGTTCGTGTCCGACGTCCTCGAGTTCCCTTGGGGCTCGGTCGCCCAGTTCCAGGACCCGGACGGCAACCGGCTGCAGGTGCGACAGGGCCGCTAGTCGCTCCACCAGTCGCGCCGGCCCTCGACGTCCTCGCGCGGCGCGTCGCCCAGGTTCGGCGCGCCGATGACGAGGATCTCGAGGCCCTCCGGCCCGGCCTCGTAGCCGCGCCACGTGCCGGGCGGGACGCGCACCGCGTCCCAGCGGCCGACCTCGACGACCTCGTCGTCGAGCTTCATGCGCCCGCTGCCGCCCACGACCACGTACACCTCCTCCTGCGTCTTGTGCGTGTGGCCGTACGGGAAGCGGGCGCCGGGCGGGACGCGCTGGTAGCCCAGGCCGGAGTGCTCGAGCTCGAGCGCCACCGTCGCCAGGCGGAACTCGAGGCTCGGCGCGCCGTCGAACCCGGGGCCGACGTCCTCGAGGTCGTTCTTGAGGTTCCTGAGGGTGAACGGCACGGCGCCATGCTACGGGCGCTCCTGGCCGACGGTCCGGCGCAAGGTCCGTAGTTGCCCGCGCGGCATCCGCACGAAGCCGCTGATGCGCAGCCCCGGTGGCGGTGGAAGCGTACGACGGCCGGCGAGCCCGAGGGGGGCGGTTGACGTGAAGCGCGTGGTCGTCGATCACTACGGTGGCCCCGAGGTCCTGCGGGTCGTGGAGGAGCGAGATCCGCGGCCCGGCCCGGGCGAGGTGCTCGTCAGGGTCCTCGCGGCGGGCGTGTCCTACACGGACGCCATGCTCCGCGTCGGCTCCTACCTCGGCGTGCCGAAGCCGCCGTTCACGCCCGGCTACGAGCTGGTCGGCGTCGTCGAGGAGGTCGGTCCCGGGTGCTCGCGCCTGCGCGTGGGCGACCGCATCGGCACCCTCACGGTGTGGGGTGCGGACGCCGAGCGCGTCTGCGTGCTCGAGGCCAACGCGGTCGAGGTGCCCGAGGATCTCGATCCGGGTGAGGCCCTGAGCCTGCTCTTCACGCACATGACGGCCTACCAGCTGCTGCACCGGACGGCCAAGGTGCAGCGCGGCGAGTCGGTGCTCGTGCACGGGGCGGCCGGCAGGGTCGGCACGGCGGTGCTCGAGCTCGGCGCCGTCGCCGGACTGCGGCTGTACGGCACCTGCTCGGCGCGCGACTTCGCCGCCGTCGAGCGGCTCGGCGCGGTGCCGATCGACTACCGCAACGAGGACTTCCTGGCGCGGGTGCGCGCCCTGACCGCGGGCCAGGGCGTCGACGTGGTGCTCGACGGGTTCGGCGGCCCGCTCTCGCTTCGCTCCTTCCGCGCGCTGCGCCGGGGAGGACGGCTCGTCGTGTTCGGCCACTCCGGCACGGTCGCGCACGGGCGCAAGAGCTGGCGCGGCTGGATCGAGTGGTACGCGACGACCGCGGCCGTCTCGCTCTGGGCCCTGCTCTCCCCGCGCCGGCGCGTGCTGGTCTACCGGGTCCAGAAGCTGCGCAAGGGCCACCAGGTCCTTCCGGTGAGCGGGTTCCGCGACGCGCTGCCGGTCGGTGGAGGGCCGCGCGACCCGGAGTGGTTCCGGGAGGACTTCCGCGCGCTGCTGGAGCTGCTTCGCGAGGGCCGGATCCACCCGGTCGTCGCGGAGCGCCTGCCGCTGTCGGAGGCACGCCGGGCGCACGAGCTGCTGGAGAGCTCGGCGGACAAGGGGAAGCTCGTCCTCGTGCCCTAGCGCCGACAGGGACCGCAGATGGCGCTCGACCTCCATGCTCATCGCGCAGGGCAGGTGGCGCCCGCGGGAGGCGGGCGGGCCCGCTACCTGCCGATCGCGCAGCACGGCCTGATCGGCGACCTGCACACCGTCGCGCTCGTGGGCACCGACGGGACGATCGACTGGTACTGCTGCCCGCGCTTCGACGCGCCGAGCGTCTTCGCGTCGATCCTCGACGCCGACCGCGGAGGGCACTTCCGGGTCTCGCCCGACTGCGAGGGCTGGAGCTCCAAGCAGCTCTACCTCCCCGACACCAACGTCCTCATCACGCGCTTCCTCATGCCGGAGGGCGTCGGCGAGGTGCAGGACTTCATGCCTCCGCCGGCGACCGGGGAGGCGGCGCACCGCCACCGCATCATCCGCCGGATCGTCGCCGTGCGCGGGCAGATGCGCTTCGTCGTCGACGTCGCCCCGCGCTTCGACTACGCGCGGGCGGGGCACGAGGCCGCGCTCACGCCCTACGGCGCCCGCTTCCGCTCACCCGGGCTCGAGCTCGCGCTGACGACCGGCCGTCCGCTCGAGATCGTCGATGGGCGGGACGTCCGCGCCCGCATCGAGCTGCGGGCCGGCCAGACCGCGGCGTTCGTGCTCGACCGCGTGGACCCGGGCGAGGCGCCGCCGCGGTGCGCGGATGCCGACGTCGCCGCCGAGTTCGACGCCACCGTCGCGTTCTGGCGGCGCTGGCTGCGCCGCTCGCGCTACCAGGGGCGCTGGCGGGAGACGGTGCACCGGTCGGCGCTGACGCTCAAGCTGCTGACCTACGCGCCCACCGGTGCGATCGTGGCGGCGCCGACCACGAGCCTGCCCGAGCAGCTCGGCGGCGCACGCAACTGGGACTACCGCTACACGTGGATGCGCGACGCCGCCTTCACGCTCTACGCGCTGCTGCGGCTGGGGTTCAGCGACGAGGCGGGCGCGTTCATGCAGTGGCTGGAGGGGCGCTTCCGCGACGCGGCCGACCGGAGGTCCGGCCGCCTGCAGATCATGTATGGCATCGACGGGCGCGGAGACCTGCCCGAGGAGGAGCTCTCCCACCTGGAGGGCTACATGGGCTCGGCGCCCGTGCGCATCGGCAACGGCGCCGCCGACCAGCTCCAGCTCGACATCTACGGCGAGTTGATGGACTCGGTCTACCTCTGCAACAAGTGGGGGCGGCCGCTGTACCACGACGGCTGGGTGGAGCTCACCCGCAACCTCGAGTGGCTGATGGACCACTGGGACCAGCCGGACGAGGGGATCTGGGAGACGCGCGGAGGCCGCCGGGACTTCACGTACTCCCGGCTGATGAGCTGGGTCGCGTTCGAGCGCGCGATCCGGATCGCCCGCCAGCGCGGCCTGCCCGCCGACCTTCCCCGCTGGATGGCGGAACGGGACCGCATCTACCACCAGATCATGCAGCGCGGCTGGCACCCGGGGCGACGCGCGTTCGTCCAGCACTACGACACCGACGTGCTCGACGCCTCGCTGCTGCTCATGCCGCTGTGCAAGTTCATCGCGCCCACCGACCCGCGCTGGATCTCGACGCTCGACGCCATCACGGACGAGCTGGTCTCCGACAGCCTCGTCTACCGCTACAACGTCGAGGCGTCGCCCGACGGGCTCGCCGGCGAGGAGGCGACGTTCTCGCTGTGCTCGTTCTGGTGGGTGGAGGCGCTCGCGCACGCGGGGAGGCTCGACAAGGCCCGGCTGGCCTTCGAGAAGATGCTCACCTACGCCAACCACCTCGGGCTGTACTCGGAGGAGATCGGCCCCACCGGCGAGCAGCTGGGCAACTTCCCGCAGGCCTTCACGCACCTGGCGCTGATCAGCGCCGCGTACAACCTCGACCGCGAGCTCGGGTGAGCGCATGGCCCTCGCGTCGCCGCCACCTCAGACGCTCGTCGTCTTCGGCGCGTCGGGCGACCTGGCGCGCCGCAAGCTGCTCCCGGCCCTCTACGACCTCGGCTACGAGGGGCTCCTGCCGGAGCGCTACGCGATCGTCGGCTCGGGCGGCAGCCGCCTCGACGACGCGGACTTCCGCGAGCGCGCCCGCACCGGGGTCGAGCAGTTCGCGCGCCATCGGCTGGACGACGCGCGCTGGCGCGCGTTCGCGCGCGAGCTCTCGTACGTCGTCGCGCCGCTCGACGACCCGGGCGCCTTCGGGGCGTTGCGCGAGCGCCTCGCGGGGCTCGACGCCGACCTCGGCGCCGGAGGCCGCCGGCTCTTCTACTGCGCCACGCCGCCCTCGGCCTTCCCGACGATCGTGCGGCGCATCGGCGAGGCGGGGCTGGGGGAGCAGGCGCGGATCGTGGTCGAGAAGCCGATCGGGCAGGACCTGGCGAGCGCGCGCGAGCTCGACCGGATCGCGCGGGAGGTCTTCGACGAGCCGCAGGTGTTCCGGATCGACCACTACCTCGGCAAGGAGGCGGTGCAGAACATCCTGGTCTTCCGGTTCGCGAACGCGATGGTCGAGCGCGCGTGGTCCCGCGACGTCGTCGACCACGTGCAGATCACGGTCGCCGAGTCGGTCGGCATCGAGCAGCGCGGCCGCTACTACGAGGAGGCCGGCGCGCTGCGCGACATGGTGCAGAACCACCTGCTGCAGATCCTCGCGTTCGTGGCGATGGACCCGCCGGACTCGCTCGCGCCCGAGGACGTTCGCGACCGCAAGGCCGAGGTGCTGGAGGCCGTGCGGCCGCTGTCCCCGCACGAGGTCGTCAGGGGCCAGTACACCGCCGGCGTGGTGGAGGGGCGCGAGGCGCCCGGGTATCGGGACGAGCAGCGGGTCGGGCCGGAGTCGACGGTCGAGACGTTCGTCGCGGCGCGCGCGTGGATCGACAACGCGCGCTGGCAGGACGTCCCCTTCTTCCTGCGGACGGGCAAGCGCCTGCCCCACCGGACGACGGAGGTCTCGATCGCCCTTCGCGAGCCGGAGCGGCGGCTCTTCGAGCGCGTCGGCATCGCGCGCCTCCCGCCGCACCACCTGGCGGTGCGCGTCCAGCCCGACGAGGGGATCTCGCTGGTCTTCCGGGCCAAGGAGCCCGGACCCGGCATGGCGCTCGACGCGGTGCCGATGGACTTCTCCTACGGGAACTCGTTCAGGACCCGGTCTGCGGAGGCCTACGAGCGCCTCCTGTACGACGCGATGGCCGGCGACCAGACGCTGTTCCTGCGCGAGGACGCCGTCGAGCGCTCGTGGGAGATCGTGGCTCCCGTCCTCGACGCTCCGGGCAGCGTGCAGCCCTACGCCGCCGGCACCTGGGGCCCGAGCGCCGCCGACGACCTGATCGCGCCGCGCGCCTGGCGCGCCGGTTGAGCCGCCTGGCGCACCCCGGCGCGAGTCATGGGGAACCGCGCTGGGCCCGCCGGCGGTCCCGGCGCTCGCGCAGCGCGGCGGCGAGCCCGTCCAGCAGCTCGTCGTGTGCGGGCGGTCGGTAGTCGGGCTCGCGGCGCATGCGGCGATCGATGCGCAGCCCGGCGAGAAGGGGCAGGCTCCCCATCAGCAGGAACAGCGGACCGAGGAACCACCCGGTGCCCTCGAGGTTGTCCGACGCCATCTCGCCGAGCAGGAACGCGAGCCCGAGGACGACGAACAGCGCGCCGAAGGCCGCAAGACCCCACGGCATCCGCGCCATCGCGAGGACGACGATGCTCGCGGCGGCGCCCAGAGCGCCGAGGATGAGGAGGGCGGCCGTCCTGTCCGCCCCATCGGGGCACTCCTGGTCGACCACGTAGGGGCCGCCAGAGGCGCACGTCCCGGTGTCGACGGCGTCGGCGAAGCCCCAGCCGAGCGCCGCGAGCGACACGGTGAAGACGAGCACGGCCACGGTGCGGAGCATCGGGCGACAGGATCGCGGATCCGTCACCCGGACGACGACGAGCGCTCGCGCTGCTCTCCGTGCGAGCCGACGGCGCGGGCGATGGTCGATGGTCGCCGCGCACGATCGCCCCCTGCGCGCGAGGGGCGCGTAGAGTCGCGTCGTGACCACGTCGTCGACCTCCAGCGCCGCGGGTCGTGCCGACCCGATCGCGCTCGCTCGCGCGCGCCGGCGGGAGCCGCGATGAGCCAGGTCGCCGTCGCGTTGCCGGCTCACCCCTCGTCAGCGTCCAACCGGCGAGCCGTCGTATGGGGCGCGGTCGTCGGCGGCGTCCAGGCCGCCACGCCGCTGGTGTTCTGGTGGTTGGACGGCGGCGTCGGCTTCGCGCTCGGGCTTGCCTTGATCGCGTCGGTGTACGTCGGCTTCGCCGTCAGCGACGGGCGCGTGAAGGTGATCGCCGTCGAGAGCGGCGTGGCGTTCGGCTTCCTGGTTCTCGCCGCGGCCGCGATCACGGCGACGCCGTGGCTGCTGGTCGTGGGCTTCGCCGGCCACGGTGCGAAGGATCTGTGGCAGCACCGGACCCACTTCGTGCGCAACACGCGGTGGTGGCCGCCGTTCTGCGCGACCGTGGATGTTGTGGTGGCCGTGGCCATCGCAGTCGAGATCGCCGCCGGCCTGGAGCTCGGCTGACGTGGCCGCTGCCGACGATGGCCCCGGTCGCACGCACAGCGGCGCCGGAGTCGCGATGAGGGCTGTGGTGCAGCGGGCCTACGGCGCTCCCGACGTCCTGGAGTTGCGTGACGTCGAGGTTCCGCCGGCCCGAGACGGCGAGGTGCTCGTCCGCGTTCGCGCCGCAGGCCTCAACATCGGGGACTGGCACCTGCTGAGGGGCATTCCCTACGTCATGCGCATCGTGTTCGGCCTGCGCCGGCCCCGCAAGCGGATTCCCGGGATGGACCTGGCCGGCGAGGTCGAGGCCATCGGCGCCGGCGTCACCGGGCTGCGGCCTGGAGATGCAGTGTTCGGATGGGGACGTGGCGTCTTCGCGGAGTACGCGTCCGTTCCCGCGGCCAACGTCATGGCGACGCCGAGCGGGCTGAGCTTCGAGGAGGCCGCGGCCGTCGGCGACTCGGCGTTCACCGCGCTGATCGCGGTCAGGGATCAGGGCCGCGTCGCGCCCGGTGACGCTGTGCTGATCAACGGCGCCTCGGGCGGGGTCGGAACGTTCGCCGTGCAGCTGGCCAAGACGTTCGGGGCAGAGGTGACCGCCGTGTGCAGCACCGGCACCGCCGACCTCGTCACATCGCTGGGCGCGGACCACGTGATCGACTACACGCGCGAGGACTTCACGCGAAACGGCCGGCAGTACGACGTCATGCTCGATCTGATCGGCAGCCACTCCCTCGCGGCGTCAAGGCGCGCCCTGACGCCGCGAGGCGCATACGTCCTCGTCGGCGTCAAGGACATGGGCCGCTGGTTCGGCATGGCCCGTCAGTTCAAGGCGCTGTGCACGGCGCCCTTCGTGCGCCAGAAGATGCGCGTTTTCGTGTGCAAGCACACACGCGCCGACCTGACGGTTCTCAAGGAGCTCGTCGAAGCCGGCGACGTGCGACCGGTGATCGACCAGCGGTACGACCTGGCTCAGGTCCGCGAGGCGTTTGCCGGCCTTGGAAGGGGACACGCGCGCGGGAACACCGTGATCACCGTGTAGCGGACGCCCCGACCGAGCGCAGTCGATCGGACGGTGCTCGCCGCTACCATGCGGGAGCGCCACCGGCCGGGCACAGTGCTCCTACGGGAGCCCGTCAGGCGGCGCGCGCTGGAAGCACCAAGAGCGTTCCGTCGCTGTGCTTCTCGATCTCGATGACGACCTCCTGATCCGGCGCCATGGTGGCGACCCCCTCGCCAAGGGCTCTGAGCCGATACGACGTCTCGAGCAACTCGTCCACCTGCTTGCGAGTCATGACCTTGTCGATCAGTCGATTGGGCGTCCGCACCTCCAGCTCAGAGAGTCGACGGAGGACCTGGTCGATGCGTGCTTCCAGCTCGAAGATGCGTTCTTGGTCGGTCTTGAGGCTGCGAACGAAGTTCTCGAACTGGTTGTCCGGATCGCTCTGCCCGGCCTCGACGCCCTGCAAGAGGATCACGCGGCGTTTGAGCGCGATGGCGAGCGCCGCGAGCTCGAGGTGAGTACGGAAGATGCCGCCGTCGTCACCCACGCCGGGGAACTTGGCCTCCAACTCCGACACCTCGGCGCGATCCCCGGCGAACGAGTCGAGTTCGGCCTCCCACTTCTTCACTCGGCGGTCGGCGTTCTGGATCGCAGTGCTAATCGCATGAACGGCTGAGTCCAATCCGAGCGACGCGCCGACCTTCCCGCGATCCAACAGCAAGCCGGTGGCCTTGTCGATAGCGTCGCGGCAGCCGTCAAGCTCGTTGCGTTCGCGTT
Source organism: Solirubrobacterales bacterium (assembly GCA_016215085.1). Lineage (GTDB taxonomy): Bacteria > Actinomycetota > Thermoleophilia > Solirubrobacterales > Solirubrobacteraceae > Baekduia. The sequence goes on from JACRMD010000324.1 coordinate 12,652, forward strand.
CCAACTTGTCGTCGTGAAGCTGCTCGAGCAGCTCGGTGATGCGCTCGGTGGCCTTCTGTCGCTGGTGGTCGGCGTAAGCGCTCGCACCCACCGCGACGGCGAGTAGCACCAGGGGCGCGGCGACGGTCATCGCCCCGCCCGCGGCGACGGTTCCGGCGGCGGTCCCAGTTGCGGCACCCGCCGCTGCCGGCTGAACCGGAACGAAGGTGGCGTTGGCAGCAATGCCCTTGGCGCCGACCAGAGACCCGTGGATGCCCCCTGCGACGGCCTTGGAGCTCATCGGCTTCAGAAGGCCCTTGCCGACCTCCGCCGCGACCTTGGCGGGGACCACCATCCGGTAGAGCGCCTCGCTGGACTGGGCGACCTGCGCAACGGCTGGGACGCTCTTGGCGTTCGCACCAACCAGGCGCGACAGCTCCTGCGCGAGCGGACTCACAGCGTCGAGCGGGAGGCCTGCTGAGCGGTCCCGCTTCTTCACCAGCGGGTGAGCCTCCAAGGTCACCAGCGGCGCCGATGCGAACGCGGCGAGTGCGCTCCGAAGCTCCGTCAGGCGTTCGGGCGTGAGAGTGCCGTGGTCAGCCACCGCTGGAACTTCGACGGATTGTTGAGAGGTGGACAGCGTCCAAATCGGGACGACCGCGGCGTCGGTGTCGTTCATGCTGGTCCTTGTGGCGATGCGTGTTCAAGGCTGGTCGAGCGTCGCAGGGACTCGAGTGTCGCTGGCCCATCCGCAGGTCGTTGCCGATGTGACGGGCGCAAACGCTGACCCTGACCGCATCTATCGGCAATGAACACAGGGGGCTAAAAGGTCAAGACCCCGCTCTGTCAGGACGATGCGCCCGAGACATGCAGCGGTGAGAGGCCGGCTTCTGCCTTCCATGGAGGCTGTCGCGTAAGTCGCGCGTCGTGGCCGTGCGCAGCGGCGGCGCAGCCGCCGGCCGTCGCCGTCAGGCGGCGGCGAGCTGGTGGCGGTGGAGCTTGAGGAGGTTGTGGGTGGCGGTGATGAGCCGCCACTCGGTGCGCCGCGCGGCCGCGTCGGTGGACCGCGCACGCGGGCGGATGAAGGACGGCCGGCGCTTCGGCCGCCCGCCCGACCCCTACCAGCCGCCCGCGGTTCCGCAGCGCACGGTCAACCTCACCGACCCCGACTCGCGGCTGCTCAAGGGCTTGCGCGGCTGGCTGCAGGGCTACAACGCCCAGGCGCTCTGCAACGACCGGCAGATCGTGCTGGCCGCCGAGATCAGCCTCACCGTCCCGGACTTCGGCAACCTCGAGCCGATGCTCGACGCTGCCAAGCGCGAGCTGCAGGGCGCGGGCATCGACGCCCGGCCCGAGACGGTGCTCGCCGACGCTGGCTACTGGCACCAGCCGCAGATGGAACGGCTCGTCGCCGCCGGCACCCAGGTCCTGATCCCACCGGACTCAGGCAAACGCCGCGGCAGCCGGCCGGGCTGGAACGGCGGCTTCTACAACTTCATGCGCAGCGTCTTGGACACCGAGCTCGGCGGCGGGCTCTACCGGCGCCGCCAGCAGCTCATTGAGCCCGTGTTCGCCAACACCAAGCACAACCGCGGCATCACCAGACTCCACCGACGCGGCCGCGCGGCGGTGCGCACCGAGTGGCGGCTCATCACCGCCACCCACAACCTCCTCAAGCTCCACCGCCACCAGCTCGCCGCCGCCTGACGGCGACGGCCGGCGGCTGCGCCGCCGCTGCGCACGGCCACGGCGGCTGCGCCGCCGCTGCGCACGGCCACGACGCGCGACTTACGCGACAGCCTCACGCGGAAGCGACAGCCCCCGTGCGAGCGCGTCTCCCGTCCCGCCCCCACGCCCGTGTCGCGGCGATGCGCGATGTCGTCATCCGGCGTGGAGCTCGAAGCGCGGTGGTCGATGCCACGACGCCGAGGCGCAGGCCGCAGCGACGCAGGAGGCGCAGGCCGGGGCGCCGACCGCTGAGCGCGGGCGCAGCGGCGGTGGCGAGCGTCGCGCAGCGCCGCAGACCACCACGCCGGGGCCCAGCCCCGAGACGACGCTAGGCGGCGGAGTTCGCCGAAGCCTCGACGACGCCCACGAGCCGCGCGGTGACCGCCTCGGCCTCGTCGTCGGTGGGCGCCTCGACCATCACGCGCACGGGCTGCTCGGTGCCCGAGGGCCGGACGAGCACGCGGCCGCGGCCTTCGAGCGACGAGGACTCGCGCGCGATCGCGTCGGCGAGCTCGGCCGAGGCCATTGCCGCGTCGCGGTCGCCGACGGGCACGTTGACCAGCCGCTGCGGGAGCTTCTCCATCGCCCCGCGCTGTGCGAGGTCGCCGCCCTGGAGCGCCTCGAGCGTCAGCAGCGCGCTGGCGATGCCGTCGCCCGAGGGCACGAAGCCCATGTCGATGATGTGGCCCGACTGCTCGCCGCCGAGCGCCCAGCCGCGGTCGCGCAGGGCCTCGAGCACGTAGCGGTCGCCCACCGCGGTCGTCGCGACGTTGATGCCGGCGGCGGCCATCGCGGTGTGGAAGCCGTAGTTCGTCATGACCGTCACGGCGACGCCGTCGCCGGGCAGCCGGCCGCGCTCGCGCAGGTCGTGCGCGGCCAGCGCGATCAGCTCGTCGCCGTCGACGACCACGCCGTTGCGGTCCACCGCCAGCATCCGGTCGCCGTCGCCGTCGAAGGCGAAGCCGAGGTCGTGGCGGCCGTCGAGGACCGCCTGGCGCACGAGGTCCAGGTGCGTGGATCCGCAGCCCAGGTTGATGTTGCGCCCGTCGGGCTCGTCGGCGAGCACGGTGACCGAGGCGCCCAGGCGGCGGAAGATCTCCGGCGCCGCGCGGTAGGTCGCGCCGTTGGCGCAGTCCAGGACGACGTCGACGCCCGTGAGGTCGAGGTCGGCGAAGCGGACCTGCAGCTCGCGGAGGTAGTCCTCGAGCGTCCCGTGCAGCGCGCGCACGCGGCCGATGTGGCCGGCGGGCGACTCCTCGGACTCCATCCGGCGCTCGATCGACGCCTCGGTGGCGTCCGACAGCTTGAAGCCGTCGGGCCCGAAGAACTTGATCCCGTTGTCCCGGTACGGGTTGTGCGACGCCGAGATGACGACCGCGAGGTCGAACTTGTAGCGCCCGAGCAGCAGCGGCGCGGCCGGCGTCGGCAGGACGCCGCCGAGCAGCACGTCGCCGCCCGCGGAGGTGACGCCCGCCGCCAGCGCGGCCTCGAGCATCTCCCCCGACTCGCGCGTGTCGCGGACGACGAGCACGCGCGGGCGGTCGGCCGGCGACTCGAGGGTCACCGCACGGCCGAGCGCCAGTGCGAGCTCGGCCGTGAGGACCTGTCCGGCGACGCCACGGACGCCGTCGGTTCCGAAGAGCCGCCGGCTCATGGGAAAACCAGCCGGGACGGCTAGCGCTTGGAGAACTGCGGCCGCTTGCGGGCCTTCTTCAGGCCGGCCTTCTTGCGCTCCTTGACGCGCGCGTCGCGCGTCAGGAAGCCGCGGCGCTTGAGCTCGGTGCGCAGGTTCGGGTCGGCCTCGAGCAGGGCGCGCGAGATGCCGTGGCGCAGGGCGCCGGCCTGGGCGCTGACGCCGCCGCCGTGCATGCGGGCGATGACGTCCATGCGGTCCTCGTAGCCGACGGTCTCCAGCGGCTGGCGGATCGTGCGCTGCAGCGTGTCGCGCGGGAAGAACTCGTTCAGCGTGCGGCCGTTGATCGTGTACGAGCCGGTGCCGGGCTTGAGGATCACGCGGGCGACCGCCGTCTTGCGCTTGCCGGTCGCGCGGTAGCGCGCGTCGGCGGCCAGCTGGATCTGGGCCGCGATCGGGCCCTCGTCGACGACGTCCTCCTCGGAGACGGGGGCCTCCTCGGCCTCCTCGTCGTCCTCGGCGTAGCGGTCGCGGGCCTCGTCGCCGTCGATGACGATGTCGACCTCGAGGTCGGCGCCGGGGATGGCCGGCTTCTCGCGCGGGGCGGCCGGCTCCTCCTCGTACTCCTCCTCGACGTCCTCGGCGTCGGCGGCCTGCGGCACGGCCTGGGCGGCGGCGGCCTCCTCGGGCGCGGGCTGCTCGGCCTCGGCGGCCGGCTGCTCGGCCGGGGCGGCGGCCTCGGCCTCGGCGGGCGCCTCGGGCGCCTGCTCCTCGGCGGCGGCCTCGGGCTGCTGCGGGGCCTGCTCGTCCTCGGGCGGGGTCTGGTTCTCGTCGGACATGACTAGAGGTTGATCTCCAGGGGCTTGGGCTGCTGCGCGACGTGCGGGTGCTCCGGACCGGCGTAGACCTTGAGCTTGGTCAGCTGCTTGCGGGCCAGCCGGTTGCGGGGGAGCATGCCCTTGACCGCGAGCCGGATGACCTCCTCCGGCCGCCGGTCGAGCATCTCGTTGAGCGTGCGCGACTTGATGCCGCCCGGGTAGCCCGAGTGGCGGTAGTAGCGCTTCTCCTCGCGCTTGTTGCCGGTCACCGAGATCTTCCCGGCGTTGACGA
>JACRMD010000325.1 GCA_016215085.1 Solirubrobacterales bacterium
CGTCGAGGATCAGGGCGTGCACGGCGCCGAGCGCCGCCATCGTCTCGGCCAGCTCGGCCATCGTCAGGCCGGCCTCGTCGTCGGCCCGCCCGTCGCAGGCGACCGCGAGGAGCTCGCCGCGGCGGGTGAGGCCCAGCGCCGCGCGCGGGTAGCGGCCGACCGTGATGTCGGAGTCGAACTGGTGCGAGCCGGCCGAGAAGCCCTCGGCGTCGCCGGTGACGGGCGCGCCGCCGCGCACGAGCAGCGGGCCCGCCTGCAGCAGGTCGCCGGCCGGCGTCGCGGGCAGCGCGTCGCGGCGGGCGATGGTCACCGTCCGGCCGGCCACGTGCAGGCACGCGCGGCGCGCGTCGAACGGCGCGGCGAACGGGACGTGCTCGCGCAGGACGCCGCCGAGGCGCAGCTCCCCCAGCGGCGTCAGGTGCGGGCGGGCGTAGAAGCCGCCGACGAGCGCCTCGCCGTAGCCGTGGGCGCGGCACCAGGCCTCCAGCGGCCCGGGGCGCTCGAGGCGCACGACGCGGACGTCGGTGCGCCGGAGGTCGTGGCGGGCGACGTAGAGCGTCGTGCGGGCGCCGTCGGCGAGGCGCAGGCGCTCGCGGCGGACCGTGCGCGGCAGCGGCGCGCGGAGGGTGAGCGGGCGGGCTCGGGAGAGCATGGCTCGGGGCGGACGGTTGCGCATGGCCCGGACGACGGGGTGAACGTCGTGTGACCGGTTCATCGGCGGACGCCATCTAGGCTGGAGCGGTGCTCGACGCCTTGCTGTCGAGGATCGGCCTCGACGCGCCCCCGCCCGCCGACGCCGCGGGGCTGCGCGCGGTGCACCGCGCGTTCCTGCAGCGCGTCCCCTACGAGGACCTCGCCGTGCAGCTCGGCGAGGCGGCGCCGCTGGACCCGCCCGCGCTCGCGCGCCGCTGCGTCGAGGGCCGGCGCGGCGGCTACTGCTTCGAGATCAACTCCGTGTTGCTGCTGCTGCTGGAGGCGCTCGGCTTCGCCGTGGCGCGCCACCAGGCGGTCGTGGGCGGCGCCGGCCCGACCAACCACATGGCCCTGGTCGTCGACGTCGGCGGCGAGCGCTGGCTGGCCGACGCGGGCTTCGGCGAGGGCTTCGTGGACCCGCTGCCGCTGCGCGAGGGCCGCCACGCGGGGCCTGGCCCCTTCGCGTGGACGCTCGAGCGCGAGCCCGGGGGCACCTGGTGGCTGGGTCAGCACGAGTGGGGCTCGACGCCGGGCTTCCGGATGGAGCCCGAGCCGTCGCCGCTGGAGGCCTTCGCGCCCCACCACGAGCGGCTGTCGACCTCGCCGGAGTCGTCGTTCGTGCAGACCCTGGTGCTGCGCAGCCCTTCGACGACCGCATCGTCACGCTCCGCGCGAGGACCTTCTCCGTCAAGGGCCCGGGCGTCGACGACCGCCGCGTGCTCGCGGACGAGGCGGCGCTGGCGAGCGTGCTCGAGCAGGCCTTCGGGATCGACGTCGCCGCGCTGGGCGACGAGCGGGTGTCGCGGCTCTGGCGCGCGGCGTGCGCGCAGCACGAGGACTTCGTCAGGCAGCGCGCTGCCGTGCCCGGAACGCCTGCCCCTTGACGCGGTTGCCGCAGATCCGCATCGAGCACCAGTGGCTCGAGCGGTTGCGCGACGCGTCGTAGAACATCCACCCGCAGTGCGGGCCGGGGCAGGCCTTCAGGCGCGACCACGTGCCGTCGGCCATCGCCTCGGCGACGACGGCGAGCACCAGGCCGGTGGCGGCGGCGTGGCCCTCGCCCAGCGCCTCGTGGACCGCACCTTCCGCGCCGAAGCGGATGCGCGCGGTCGCGCCCGCGCGGTCGAGGATCGCCAGCGCGGCGGGCGGCGGGGGCGCGTCGTCGTGGTTGGCGCGGGCGAGGTCGCGCAGCGCCTCGCGGATCGCGATGGCCGCCGCGCGGTCCTCCTCGGCAGCCGTCGCGCCGAAGCCGCGGGCCGCCAGCCACGCGCGGTAGGCGGCCAGGTCGGCCCATTCGTCCACGCCGCCGGCGTCGAGGTCCCAGAACGCGTTGCCGTAGGCCTGGACGAGCGCGAGCCGTCCGGGCGCGGGCGGGCGCCCGCCCGGCTGGCGACCGGGGTCGAAGGGGTTGCGCGCAACCACCCAACCAGCGTACAGTGGTTAGGGCATGGTGACCACCCAGGAGACGCCGCTGCGCACCTGCCCCGAATGCGGCGAGCAGGAGCGCACGACCTGGGAGCGCTGCCGGCACTGCGGCACCTCGTACTTCGCCACCCCCAAGGCGACCGTCCGGCGCCGGCGGCTCCGCGCCGCCGGCGCCGGCGTCATCGTGGCCATCGCGCTGGTGGCCGCCGGCGTGCTCGCGCTGCGCGACGCCGACGACCGCCGCGCGCGCGAGCGCGCCGACAGCAAGCAGGCGGTGGCCGCCCTGCGCGCGCGGCTCGCGCGCATCCAGGCCCCGCACCGCGGCGCCGCGCCGGAGCTCCGTCCCCCGGCCGGGTCCTCCTCCGCCCGGCAGCTCCAGGCGCGCGCCGCGCTCGTCTCCGCCGTCGAGGCCTCGATCACCCGGGACGCGCGCGGCCGCGCGCAGGCCGGCGAGCTCGACGGGCCGATCGCCGAGACCGTCTGCGGCCCGCTGACGAAGTCCAAGGAGGCGATCCCCGACGACCGGGTGCTCGCCAAGCAGGTCGGCCGCTACGACTGCGTGGCCGTCAAGCGCCCGATCGTCGACGAGTCCGGTGCGCAGGTCGCGTCGCTCGGCCACCCGTTCGTCGCTGCGCTCGACTTCAAGACCTACAAGTACACCTGGTGCCGGAACACGCCCGCGCAGGGCGAGCGCGGCGAGGCGCTGGTCTTCGTCCGGCTCGAGCGCGCATGCCTGGCGGCCAAGGGCCGGGCGCTGGGCACCGGCTACGTCGACGTCCCGGGCACCTAGCGCGGAGGTAGGGTCGGCGGGTGCCGTACCCGTTGCCCGAGGACCCCACCTTGGCGGCGGTGGCATCCGCGATGGAGGCCACCGGCCAGTGGGCCTGGGTGGTGGACGAGCGCTGGCGCATCGTCTACGCCACCGACGCGGTGCGGATCACCTACGGCGGCGGGGACGGCGAGCTCGCGCACTTCCCCATCGGCTGCCACCTCTTCGGGCCCGAGTGGCTCGAGGCCGCCCGCACCTGGCGCTTCGGCCCGAACGCGGCGGAGCAGATCGCGCTGACCCTCGAGGCGGCCGGCGGATGGGCGTTCGCCGACACGCCCGGTGGCGCGGCGGAGCTGCGCGAGGCCGTCGATCCCCAGCTGCGCGATGCCGTGGACGGGCTGCGCGAGCAGTCCGGCGAGGCGCTGTCGTTCGTGGCCCGGGGCATGGGCATCGGGCACGCGGTCGACGTGCCGGTGGCCGCGCTGCGGCTGCGGCGTCCCGACGGCGGTCTCGCCGGCACGCTGATGGTCTTCAAGCCGGCCGCGAGCATGGCGGTGCTCAGCGACTTCGCCTCGATGAGCGACCTCGGCCACCTCGAGCGCATGCAGCAGGTCTCCAGGGCGGCGCGGCGCCCGGCGGCGATCCTGTTCGCGGACCTCGAGGGGTCGTCCGCGCTCGCGCGGCGGCTGTCGACGGCCGGCTACTTCGCGGTCGGGCGGCGGCTGGTGCGCGCGGCCGACGCGTGCGTGATCGAGGCCGGCGGGCTCGTCGGACGGCACGTGGGCGACGGGATCGGGGCCCTCTTCCCGGCGCAGACGGCCGGGTCGGAGTCGGCCGCCGCGCGGAGCTGCATCGCCGCCGCGCGCACGCTGCGGGCCACGCTGGCCGGCGTCGCGGCCCGCAGCGACCTCGCGCCCGAGGACGTCGTGCTGCGCTGCGGGCTGCACTGGGGCCCGAGGCCCTACATCGGCGCGGTCACGACCGCGGGGCGCTGGGAGGTCATCGCGCTCGGCGACGAGGTCAACGAGGCGGCGCGCATCGAGGCCTGCGCCACCGGCGGGCGCGCGCTCGCGTCCAAGGACCTGCTCGAGCGCCTCGACGGCGACGACCGCGCGGCCCTCGGCCTCGATCCCGACCACCTCACCTACACCGTGCTCGCGGACCTGGCGACCGCGACCGAGAAGGCGCGCCGCGACGCGTCCGCGATCGCCGTCTGCGCGATCTGACGCGCCGAGCCCCGCTCAGCCCGCCGCGCGCCGGTACGCGACCTGCAGGTCCTGCTGCCAGTCACCCGGCGTGCGGGCCAGCTGCCACGCGCCCTCGAACGCGTCGGGCCCGATGGTCGCCGAGAAGCGCTGGTCGAACCCCGGCGCGTCGCGCCAGATCCGCAGCACGCCGTCCTCGAGCGAGATCCCGTACGTCCGCCGCACGCCGCGCGAGTCGAAGTACTCCATGACGGGCCCGTCGCCGTCCTCGGGCGGTCCGATGACGCTGATCGCGTCCGGGAACAGCTCGTGGTCGTTGTGCAGGTGCTGGATGAGGAACCGACCGCCCTCCAGCCACTCGAACGTCTGGCGCCCCCGGACGACGGCATCGATCGCCGGGTGGCGCGCCTCGGTGTCCCAGGTGCCGATCAGCGCGTCGAACGGCTCCATGGCGGGATCTCGATCGGTCATGTCCCTGGGACGGTCGTAGCCGCCGGGACTCATCGCCACTTCTCGGGTGAGTGAAGGGTTTGGTGCCCTATAGGGCACGACATGCACCAACGAGGTGGTGAGGGCGCCTGACGCAGCGGCGAACCCCTCGGAGCTCGCCTACCGCGGGCGGTTCTTCTTGCGCGACGCCTTGGCGATCTTCTGCTTCTTGCGCGCGCGCGACTTGCGCAGCTGGTGGTGCGCGTCGTGCTTGCTCCCGTGGAGCTCCTCCTCGGTCGCCGGCGCATTGCGGCGGGCGTCGGAGACGATCGCCCACCCGATGCCGACGAGCAGGATGCCGCCGCCGAGGAAGATGAGGACCTGCTGCCAGCTCTCGAGGCCGTCGTCCTTGTTGGTCGTGGACGAGTTGCCGTCGCCGCCGTCGTCCGAGGGCGCCGGGGCGACGGGCTGCGGCGTCGGGCCGAACGGGTCGGAGACCTGCGCGGCGGCGACCGGCGCGAGGAGCGCCAGCGACAGCAGCACGAGGGCGACGAGGCGCTTCACCGCCCGCGCCTCCCGAAGGAGATGGCGTACACCAGGTTCACGAGGCCGGCACCGTACAACGCCGCGCGCGCGGAGGGCCGGCGGAACGCCGGCGAGCTCGACCACAGCGCGTCCGTGGCGATCTCCGTCCCGCGCAGCCAGGCCAGCGCCCACCAATCGCGGCGCTCCCCGCGCACGGCGGCGACGAGGTGCGCGGCGGCGAAGGTCAGCCAGATCGGCCCGCAGCGCCGGAAGAGCCAGCGGGCGTCCTCCGACGGGGTCGCGTGGCCGAGCAGGCGCAGGGTCTGGTCGGGCGCCGCGATGGCGCCCGCGCCGAGCGCCACGTCGAAGGCGACCATGCTCGCGTTGGCGGTCCGGACGAGGTCCATGCGGCGGGCAGCGTACCGCTAGCCTTCGGACGGACATGGCGCAGAGGCCGCGACAGATCAAGATGCAGCAGACGAGCGCGCTCGCGTCGATGCAGCAGCTCGAGTCCCGTTCCGACGAGGAGCTCGAGCGCGAGCAGAAGTACCGCGCCGCCGCCCAGGCGATCCTGGGCGCCCGGGCCGCGGAGCGCTACGACGCGAAGGCCTCGCGCGAGCACTTCCGCCGCGCCCTCGCCGCCGCCCGGCCGCAGGAGCGCATGGCGATCCGCCGCATGGCCGACGCGTCGCTGGCGCTGGCCGAGCGCCGTCCCGAGGACCTCAAGGCCGCCGTCGAGCGCCTGGGCCAGGCGCCGCCGAGCAGCCGCCAGCTGCTGGCCCTGCGCGTCATGGGCCTGCTCGCCCCGCCGCCGAGCGCCGGCATGTGGCCGCGCATCCGCGGCATCCTGCTGGTGATCCTGCTGATCGTCGCCCTGCTGCTCCTCGGCACCGGCATCGTGCAGCTGGTCGCCCTGCCCTTCGGCGGCATCTCGCTGGTCACCTCCGTCTGGGTCGGCCTGCTGGTCGTGCTCGTCGCGCTCGGCGTCCTGGTCGTCGTCGGCCGCCGCCGGCAGGCGCGCGCGCAGGCGGCCAGGGCCGGCTAGCGGCGCCATGTGCGGGCGCTACACGCTCGCCACCCCCGCGTTCGCGGAGCTCCGCGCGCGCTTCCCGCTGGGCGAGTCCGTCGAGCTGCGGCAGCGGTTCAACGTCTGCCCGGGCGACGAGGTCGCCGCCGTCACCACCTCCAAGGAGGGCGAGCCGCGCGGGGAGCTGCTGCGCTGGGGCCTGGTGCCGCACTGGGCCCGGGACGCCTCGACCGGCTTCAAGATGATCAACGCGCGCGCGGAGACCGTCGCCGAGAAGCCGGCGTACCGCGACGCGTTCCAGCACCGGCGCTGCCTCGTCGTCGCCGACGGCTTCTACGAGTGGGAGAAGCGCCCCGGCCTGGCCAAGCTGCCCTGGCTGGTCACCCGCGCCGACGGCCGGCCGTTCGCCTTCGCCGGCCTGTGGGCGGTCTGGCACGGCCCGGACGGCGGCACGCTGCGCACGTGTTCGATCGTCACCACGCAGGCCAACGCCGTCCTGCGCGACGTCCACGACCGCATGCCGGTGATGCTGCGCGACCCCGCCGAGGAGGCCGCCTGGCTGGCGCCCACCACGCCGGCCGCCGACCTCCACGACCTGCTCGCGCCGCTGCCCGACGACCTGACCGGCCGCCGCGCGGTCGGTCCCGCGGTCAACGACGCCCGCTACGACGGCCCCGACTGCCTGCTGCCGGCCGAGCCGGACCACGAGCCCCTCGCGCTGTTCTAGGGTCGGCGTCGTGGACCTCCTCTCCCCCCGCCTGCGACTGGCGCTGCGCACCCCTGCCGACATCCGCGACCTCCTGGACGGTCGCGGCGGCGCCACGCCGTGGGCGTCCGGCTACCCGCTGGACGGCACGCTGGTGGCCGCGGCGATGCAGGCCGAGCTGCACGAGCGCGGCATCGACCCGGGGCCGTTCGGCCAGTACCGGGTCATCCGCCGCGAGGACGACGTGGTCATCGGCGACATCGGCTTCCACCAGCCGCCCGACGAGCTCGGCGAGGTCAGCGTCGGCTTCGGGATCGTGCCCGAGGCGCGGGGCCGCGGGTACGCGACCGAGGCGCTGCGCACGCTCCTGGAGTGGGCCCTGCGGCACCCCGACGTCCGGGCGGTCCACGCCGACACCGACCTGGTGAACCTGGCCTCGCAGCGCGTGCTGGTCAAGGCGGGGATGGTCCTCGTCGCCGACGAGGGCGACCGCAAGGTGTACGAGATCCTCGGCGAGCGCGCGTGACGGGCGTCGGCGCGCTGGTCGGCGGCTACGACCACCTCCTGCTCGACCTCGACGGCTGCGTCTACGTCGGCGGCGAGGCGACGCCCGGTGCCGGGGCCGCGGTCGACGCCCTGCGCGCCGCCGGCAAGGGCGTCGCGTTCGTCACCAACGACCCCGCGCACTCGACCGAGGACTACGTCCGCCGCCTGTGGCGGCTGGGCATCCGCGCCTCGATCGAGGACGTCGTCACCGTCGGCGGCGCGGTCCAGCACGTGCTCGCCGAGACCGAGCGCTGGCGGGCCGCGTTCGTCATCGGGTCGCCGTCCATGCACCAGCACGTGATCGACGCCGGCGTGCGGATCGTCAACCGGCGCGACGTCCCGCCCGCCGACGTCGTGGTCGTCGCCGGCCATCGCGGCGTCGACTACGACGAGCTGCGCGGCGCGACCCAGGCGGTGCTCGCCGGCGCCGACCTCGTGGCCGCGGGCCGCGACGCGACGTTCCCGATGCCCGACGGGCCGTGGCCCGGGACGGGCGCGATCGTCGCCGCGATCGAGTACGCCACCGGGGCGCAGGCGCACAACGTCGGCAAGCCCGACGCCCAGATCTTCCGCACCGCGCTGGACCGGCTCGGCCCCGGCCGCGCGCTCGTGGTCGGCGACCGGCTCGACAGCGACCTCGCGGGCGCGCACGCCGCGGGCCGGCGCCGATCGCGGTCGCCGCGTCGCTCGCGGAGCTGGTGCTGGCAGGATCTGCGCCCTGATGCCCCGGCGCCTGGCGCTCATCGTCAACCCGTCCTCCGGCGGCGGCCGCGCGCTGAAGGCGCTGCCGGCGGTGGAGGCCGACCTGCGCGCGCGGGGCCTGGAGTTCCACACGACGCACACGCGGTCGCTCTCGCACGGCCGCGAGCTGGCGCTGCGCGCCGCCGACGCCGGCGAGGTCGCCGTGACGCTGTCGGGCGACGGGCTGCTCGGCGCCGTGGCCGGGGCGCTGCGCGGGCGCGAGGACGCGATCATCGGCGTCCTGCCCGGCGGCCGCGGCAACGACTTCGCGCGCGTGTGCGGGATCCCGCTGGAGCCGGTCGAGGCGTGCGCGGTGCTGGCCGAGGGCGAGCCGCGGCCGGTGGACGTCGGCGACGTCGGCGGCCGGACGTTCGTCGGCATCGCCTCGCTGGGGTTCGACTCCGACGCCAACCGGATCGCCAACGAGGCGCCGTCGTGGCTGGGCAACCTCGTCTACGCCTACGGCGCGCTGCGGGCGCTGGCCACCTGGCGCCACGCGACCTTCGAGGTCGTGGTCGACGGCCGCGCGCGCACGTTGTCGGGGTGGAGCGTCGCGGCGGCCAACTCCGGCGCCTACGGTGGAGGGATGCTCCTCGCGCCCGAGGCCAAGCTCGACGACGGCCTGCTCGACGTGGTCACCACGTCGGCCAGCTCCAAGCTGGTCTTCCTGCGCGGGCTGCCCAAGGTGTTCAAGGGCACGCACGTGGAGCTCGACAACGTCGAGGTCGTCCAGGGCGCCGAGGTGCGCATCAGCGCCGACCGGCCGTTCGTCGTCTACGCCGACGGCGACCCGATCGGCGAGCTGCCCGTCACGATCCGCGCCGTCCCCGGCGCGATCCGGGTGCTGCTGCCGGCATGACGCTGCTGGGGGCCAAGCTGGCCGCCGCCCGGGCCGCCGGCGCGGTCTCGCGCCGGGCCGGGCGCGGCGGCACCTCGCTGCCGGGCAAGGTGCTCATGCGCCTCGAGCCCCACGCCATCGGCGAGCTCGCGGCGCGGCTGCCCAACGGCAGCGCGATCCTCTCGGCGACCAACGGCAAGACGACGACCGCGGCGATGGTCGCGTCGATCATGGGGCGCGGCGGGCACCGGCTGGTGCACAACCGCGCGGGGGCGAACATGGCCGGCGGCGTCGCCAGCGCCCTGCTCGGCGCGGCCGGGCGGCGCGGCACCATGGCCGGCGACACCGGCCTCTTCGAGGTCGACGAGTTCTGGCTGGACCGGCTCGTGCCCGAGGTGCGCCCGCGCGTGCTGCTGCTGGCCAACCTGTTCCGCGACCAGCTCGACCGCTACGGCGAGCTCGAGACGATCGCCGACCGCTGGGCCGAGGTCGTCGCCGACACCCCCGCGCAGCTGGTGCTCAACGCCGACGATCCGCTGATCGCCGACCTGGGACGCGAGCGCGACGCGCTCTTCTTCGGCGTCGAGGACCCGGCGATGGCGCTGCCCGGGCTCGCCCACGCCTCGGACTCCAAGCACTGCCGCCGCTGCGGGGCGCCCTACCGCTACGACCTGGTGTTCCTCGGCCACCTCGGCCACTACCGCTGCGACGCATGCGGGGCGGCGCGGCCGGCGCCGCAGGTGGCCGCCGAGCGCGTCGTCCTCGACGGCCTGCGCGGCGCGCGGGTCACCATGCGCACGCCCGCGGGCACGGCCGATGTCACGCTCCCGCTGCCGGGGCTCTACAACGTCTACAACATGCTCGGGGCCGCGGCGATGGCGCTGTCGCTGGGCGCGCCGCTGGCCGACGTCGTCGCCGGCCTGGAGGCGGTCTCCCCCGCCTTCGGCCGCGCCGAGACCGTCCGCGTGGGCGACCGCGAGATGTTGCTGTTGCTCGTCAAGAACCCCGCGGGCGCCAACGAGGTCATCCGCACGCTGGCGCTCGAGGACGGCGAGCACGACGTCCTGGCCGTGCTCAACGACAACATCGCCGACGGCCGCGACGTCAGCTGGGTGTGGGACGCCGACTTCGAGGTGCTCGCCGGGAGGCTGCGGCGCGTGGTCTGCAGCGGCACGCGCGCGCCCGAGATGGCCCTGCGGCTGAAGTACGCGGGCGTCCCGGCCGGGCGGCTGGAGGTCGTCGAGGAGCTGCCGCGCGCGCTGGACGCCGCGGTCGACGGCGGCGACGGGCGCCTGGTGGCGATCCCGACCTACACGGCGATGCTCGAGCTGCGCGACGAGCTCGTGGCGCGCGGCGTGGCGGGGAGCTCGTTCGGGTGAGTGCGGCGCCGTCGAACGTCGACCTCGACGTGCTCTGGCACGACCTCGAGTGCGGCGGCTACGACCACGACCTGCCGCTGTGGCGCGAGCTCGCCGCGGAGGCCGGCGGCGGTCCGGTCCTCGACGTGGGCGCCGGCACGGGCCGCGTGACGCTCGACCTCGCCGCGCGCGGGATCGAGGTCGTGGCGCTGGACGCCGACGCCCCGCTGCTGCGGGCGCTGGACGAGCGCGCCGCCGGCCTGCCGGTGCAGACCGTGGCGGCCGACGCCCGCGACTTCCACCTCGGCCGCCGCTTCCCCCTGGTGCTCGTGCCGATGCAGACCATCCAGATGCTCGGCGGCGACGCGCCGCGCCGCGCGTTCCTGCGCTGCGCGCGCGAGCACGTCGCGCCGGGCGGGCTGCTCGCGGCCGCGCTGGCCGACGCGCTGGAGAGCTTCGACGCCGAGTACGACGGCCTGCCGGTGCCCGACGAGTGCACGATCGACGGCGTCCGCTACGCCAGCCGGCCGCTGGCCGTCGTCGACGAGGGCGACCGCGCCGCGATCCACCGGCTGCGCGAGGTCACCGGTCCCGAGGGGGTGCGCACCGCCGCCGACGACGTCGTGCGGCTGGACCGCGTGACCGCCGGCGAGGTGGCCGCCGAGGCGGCCGCGCTCGGCTTCACGCCGCTGCCGCACCGCGGCGTCCCGCAGACCGACGAGTACGTCGGCTCGACGGTGGTGGTGCTCCGTGGCTGACGTCCTGCGGGTCTGCGCGCTGTACCCCGACCTGATGAACATCTACGCCGACCGCGGCAACATGCTGATGCTCCAGCAGCGCTGCGCGTGGCGCGGCCTCGGCTTCGAGTTGACCGCGGCGGGCCTCGGCGACCCGGTCGACCCGGACGGCGCCGACCTCTTCTACCTCGGCGGCGGCCAGGACCGCGACCAGCTGCTGTGCGCCGAGGACCTCGTGGCGACCAAGCGCGAGGCGCTGCACGCCGCCGCCGACCGCGGCGCGATCGTCCTGGGCATCTGCGGCGGGATCCAGCTCCTCGGCCACGAGTACGCGCTCGGCGACCGCGCCGTGCCCGGCGTCGGCCTCGTCGACCTCCGCACGGTGCGCGAGGAGGGGCCGCGGCTGATCGGCAACGTCGCGATCGAGGTGGAGCTGCCCGGGCTCGAGGGCCCGCGCGTGCTCGCCGGCTTCGAGAACCACGGCGGCCGCACGAAGCTCGGCCCGGAGACGCGGCCGCTGGGCCGGGTGCTCAAGGGCTTCGGCAATGACGGCCGCTCCGGCTACGAGGGCGTGCGGCGCGGCACCGTGCTCGGCACCTACCTCCACGGCCCGCTGCTGCCCAAGAACGCCTGGTTCGCCGACTGGCTGCTGGCCACCGCGCTCGGCCGCGACCTCCGCGAGCTCGCGCCGCTGGACGACGCGCTCGAGGACGCGGCGCACGCGTCCGCGCGGCGGGCCGCCGGGATCTAGCGTCACCAGACGGTCTCGAACAGCAGTTGCGTCGCCAGCGCCTGGACGGCGAGCGCGGTGAGCGCGGCACGCAGGTGGCGGGGCGGCAGCACCGAGGCGGCCGCGACGCAGGCCAGCGGCACCCACGGCAGCCAGATGCGCTCGGTCTCGGCCTTGGTGAAGCCGAGGACCGACGCGACGACGACGATCGCCGCCAGGCCGAGCGCGACCGGGTCGGCGCGGCGCACCGCGACCAGCCAGGCGCCGGCGATCGGCAGGCCGGTCGTGACCGCCCACGCGACCGGTGAGCCCACCGACCAGTACCACCACGGGCGGATCTCGGCCAGCGAGCGACGGTAGTAGTCCTCGGTGGCCTGCAGCGCGCCGATCGGGTCGTAGCCGTAGGCGGCGGCCAGGACGGCGTTGAGCGCCAGGAACGGGATCGCGCACGCGACCGCGAGCACGGCGGCGGCCCGCAGGCCCTCGCGCCGCCACACGACGACGACCGCGAACGCCCCGGCGGCCAGCAGCGCCCACGAGCAGAACGCGCCGACCGCCAGCACGACGGTGCCGGCGGCGCGGGCCGCGAGCGACGGACGGACGAGCAGCGCGGCGGCCGCGGTGCCGAGCGCGGCGTAGACCGCATCGGCGGAGGTCGCGCCGTACAGCAGCAGGCACGGCGACAGCAGCGCGAGCACCGCGGCCATGCGCGCCCGCTCCTCGCCGCCGACCCCGCGCGCCAGCCACCACGCCAGCGGCGGCACGGCGGCGGCGGCGGCGATGCACAGCGCGGCCAGGCGGCCGGGCGTCGTCAGGCCGGTCGCGTCGAGGAACAGCATGAGCCCGGGCGGGTGGCCGGCGACGTTGACCGGCAGCGACGGCACGAGCTCGGCGAAGCGGTCCAGGAAGAACCGCGCGCCGTAGGACAGCGCCGGCAGACCGGGCAGGTACTCGTTCTTGGCCTCGAACGAGTCGTCGAAGATCGCGCTCCAGCCGTGCGTCCCGATGCGCGCGGCGTTGACCGCCAGCGCCACGCCGAGCGCGGCGGCGAAGACGGCGAGCGGGAAGCCGCGCCGCAGCGCCAGCAGCGCCGGCCCGGCGGCGACCACCGCGGCGAGGGCGAGCGCCGCGAGGACCGACCACACCAGGTCGGCCTCCGGGCGCCAGCCCGCGACGAACGGCGGCGTGGCCGTGCCCAGCTGCCGGCCGCCGGCCTCGACGAGCAGCCCCAGCGCCGTCCACCCCGCGGCGAGCGCGAACGCGACGGCAAGGAGCGGGCGGGCGCGCACCGCGGGCACGCTATGCGACGCTCCGGTTGTGGACGGCGACGGCACCCGACGAGGAGGCACGGCGCCGGGTGGCCCGAGCACGGACGGTCGCGGCGCGCACCGCCGGAACCTCGTGCGAGGCGCGGCGCCGGGTGGCCGCAACGCGGACGGTCGCGGCGCGCACCGCCGGAACCTCGTGCGAGGCCCGGCGGCCGTGGTCGTGCTGGCCGTGGCCGTGGCCGTCGCCGGCTGTGGCTCCGCGCCGGTCGCGGACCTGCCGCCCGCGGCCCGGCCCGCCGCCTCGCCGCCGCAGCGCGAGCGCCCCGCGGGCCGCCTCATCCCCGCCGCCGCCCGACCTGAGGGCCTTGCCCCCGCGCGCCGCGTCACCGCCGCCGTCGCCGGCCGCACGTTCGTCGCGGACGCGCGCACCAGCACCATCTCGGTCCGCGAGGGCGGTCGTCGCGTCGCCGCCTTCCGCGTCGCCGGCCACCCCGCCGCCCTCTCCCCGGCCGACCGCGGCCGGCGGCTCGCGGTGCTCTCGGGCCGCGAGCGCGTGCTGGAGCTCTACGACCCCCGCACGCTGCGCCGCGTCGCGCGCGCCACGGCCGGCGTCGGCCCCACGCATGTGGTCGCCGAGGCCGACCGGCTCTACGTCGCCGACACGCAGGGCGGCGCGCTCCTGGTCTTCCGCGTCGCGCCCGAGCTCGAGCTCGTGCGCCGCGTCCACCTCCCCGGCTCGCCGTACGGCATGGCGGTCGACCCCGAGCGCCACCGGCTGTGGATCACGCTCACCGCGCGCAACGCGCTCGTCTCGCTGCCCGCCAACGGGCGCCCGCGCGTCATCCGCACGCTCCCGACGGTCCGGCAGCCGGACGCCGTCGCGGTCGACGCCTCAAGCGGCACGGTCAGGGTGAGGAGCGCCGGCGTCCTGCAGCTCGTCGGCGCGGACGAGGCGTACGGCGAGGACGAGCGCTGACAGCGCCCACGCCGCCGCCACGAGCAGCAGCCACCGCCCGAGGTAGCCCGACGGCTGCACGCCGCTGACGTAGCGCAGGTTGCCGTCGGACTTCCCGAGGATCAGCGGGAAGAACACCAGGAACGTCACCGCGGACGCGAAGGCCGGGACGCGCAGGTGGTTGACGATCGGGATGCCGCGCACACGGGCGCGCTGCCAGACCCGGTCCAGCGCGCTGTAGGCGGGCAGCAGCACGAGGTCGTGGAGCACGAGCGCGGCGACGAACCACACGACGACGTCGCGCGCGCCGCGGAAGTCGAGCACCTGCAGGACCGCCCAGGCCGCGAGCGGCAGCACCAGCAGGTGCGCGAGCAGGTGCACCGGGCTCGCCCCGTAGCGGCGGGCGAAGCTCACGCCCGGAACTCCAGCTTCGCCACCCACTTGGTGTTGTGCACGCCCGGCAGCCCGGGGACGATGATCCGCGCCGGGTAGCCGTGGTCGAGCGAGAGGTCGGCGCCGTTGACCCGCAGCGCCAGCAGCGAGCGGTCGTCCTCGATCGCGTCGCGCGACAGCGTGGACCGGCGCAGGACGCCGCGCTCCTGCAGCGAGCGGACCGTCACCTCGCGCGCGCCGGGCACCCCGGCCAGCCGGGCGAGGTCGCGCAGGCGCACCCCCTCCCACGTCTGCGTCGTCGTCCAGCCCTCGACGCACGCGATCGGCAGCGCCTCGGTCCGCAGGTCCAGCGCCAGCAGCTCGTCGCGCGTGAGCGACCGCCCGCCGAGGTCCAGCCGCCACGTCTCCGGCCGCGTCGCCGCGATGTCGATCCGCGCCGCCCCCGCGGTCTTGTTCACCGGGAAGTCCTCGCGCCGCGGCGCCAGCAGCGCCACCGACCGCAACGGCCCGCCGATCGTCTGCCCCGCGTTGGCCAGCAGCAGCGCGCCGGATCCGGCGAAGGCCAGCCCGAGCACGCCGCGCCGGGTGATCGTCGGCGCGGCGGGAGCGACCGGGGCCAGGCCCCCGGCCTCGGGCGGCTCCGGGCGCGTGTCGGCCAGGCTCTGGCGCAGCGGGGCCAGGCCGCCGCGGTCGCGCCACGCCCGGCGCATGAGCGGCAGCTTGACCACCAGGTGGATCGCCAGCGCCGACACGAAGACGACCGCGCCGTAGTAGTGGGCGACCACGAAGTTGAAGCCGAACGGGTACCAGTTCTGCATGTTCGCCACGCCCGTGGCGAACTCGAACAGCGCGCTGCCGACCAGCAGCGCGATCGCGAGCCGCTCGATGCCCTGCGCCGCCGAGGCGACCGGCGGCCAGGCGAACAGCCGCGGGATCACCGACCAGAGCTTGGCCAGCAGCAGCGGGATCGTCGCCAGGCCGACGTTCGTGTGCAGGCCCTGCGTGAGGCCGTACAGCCACGCCGGGCCGCTGGGCCAGTCGAAGGTCAGCGGCAGGTCGCGGGCCGCCGGCACGATCGCGTTGCCGGGCAGCGACGGCTCGTAGGCGGCGTGCGACAGGAAGCCGGTGACCGCGACCACGGCCACGCCCGCGAGCAGGACGACGCCGATCGCCGTCGTCAGCCACGGGCCGCGCAGCGGCGAGCGCCAGAAGCCGGGGCGGAACGGCCCGGGCGGCGCGCTCAGCGCAGCTCGGCGAACCAGCGGCCCTCGCAGGCCCATCGCTCCACCTCCCGGAACCCCGCCGCCCGCGCCAGCCCCGGCAGCCCGTCGGCGCCGACGAAGCCCCACGGGAACGGCCGGCCGAACCGGCCGCCGGCCACCTCGAGCCGCAGCCGCAACGAGCGCGTCGGCACGCCCGGCGGCTCGGTCTCGACCAGCGCGGCGCCGCCCTCGCGCAGCAGCTGACGCACCCGCCGCAGGAGGACCACGGGCGCCCCCCCGATGCCGATGCTGCCGTCCAGCAGCAGCGCCGAGCCCCAGCGGCCCGCACCCGCGACCTCGTCGAAGATCGACCCCTGCACGACGACGGCGCCGCGGCGCCGGGCGAGCCCGACCGCGTGCGGCGAGGCGTCGACGCCCATCGCGAGCACCCCGCGGCGCGCGAGCGCCCGCACGTGGCGGCCGGGGCCGCAGCCGACGTCGAGGACCGGGCCGGCCGCGCGGCCCAGGACGGTCTCGTCGGCCGCCGTGATCGGCCCGAGCCAGCGGTCGAGGTCCAGCGCGACCGGGGTGCCGTCGTCGAGCACGGCCCGCGTGGCGCCGCCGTACAGGGCCTCGGCGGCGCTCACGCCCAGATCCTCCGACCTCCGTACGCGGATCGGCTTGCCCTGGGCGGCCAGGACTCCCATCAGGGAAGTGTAGCGGGGAGTGTTGATTTCGCGCCGCACGCCGACGACCA
>JACRMD010000020.1 GCA_016215085.1 Solirubrobacterales bacterium
CCCGCCGCGCCGACGCGCTGCTGTGCGTCTCCGAGGAGGACCGCAGCGCGCTGCGCGCCCGCCGCGGCGCCGAGCCGATCGTCGTGCCCAACGGCGTCGACGACGAGCTCTTCGAGCTGCCGGCCGCCGGCGGCGAGGCGGGCCGGGTCCTGTTCTTCGGCGCGCACTGGTGGGCGCCCAACCGCGACGGGCTCGTCCGGTTCCTGCGCGAGGCGTGGCCGCACGTGCGCGACCGGCGGGCGGACGCGCGCCTGCGGATCGTCGGCCCCGGCCCGCTGGACGCGGCGCGCGAGACGGCGGCCGGGCGCGAGGGCGTCGAGCTGGTCGGGCTCGTCGACGACCTGCGCGCCGAGCTGTGCGCGGCGTCGGTCGTCGTGGTCCCGGTGTGGACCGGTGGCGGCACGCGGATCAAGGTGCTCGAGGCGATGGCGGCTGCGCGGCCGGTCGTCGGGACGGCCGTCGGCGTGGAGCGGCTCGGCTTCGAGGCCGGCGTCCACGGGCTCGTCGACGACACGCCGGCCGGGCTGGCGGATGCGGTCGCGGCCCTGCTCGAGGACCCGGCGCGCGGCCGCCGCCTTGGCGAGGCCGCGCGCGCACACGTGCGGCCGCGCTGCTGGAGCGCGGCGACGGCGCCGGCCGAGGCGCTCTACCGCGGGTGGCTGGGATGAGCGACGACCTGCGCGGGCAGGTCGCGCGCGGCCTGGTGAGCATGGGCGTCCGCACGGTCGTCGTCCGCCTGCTCGGCCTCGCCGGCACGCTCGTGCTCGCCCGCCAGCTCGGCCCGTCCGAGTACGGCGTGCTGGCGCTCGGCCTGTCGATCGTCATCCTCAGCAAGTTCCTGAGCGACGGCGGCCTGGCGCCCGGGCTGCTGCGCCGCGAGGAGCCGCCCGAGCGCGCGGAGCTCGAGGCGGTCTACGCGGTCCAGGTGGCGATCTGCCTGCTCATCCTCGGCGGTGTCGCCGCGGCGACGTTCGCGTTCGTCGGCGGCGACCACGCGATCGCGCTCACGCTCTTCGCCGCCACGCCGGCGCTCGACGCGGCGCGCACGCCGACGGTCATCACGCTCGAGCGCGACCTCGCCTTCGGCCTGGTCATCCGCGCCGAGATCGCGGAGATCTTCCTCTACAACCTGCTCGCCGTCGGGCTCGTCGTCGCCGGCATGGGCCTGGTCGGCGTCGGGATCGCCGTCGTGACGAAGTCGATCGTGGGCACCGCCATCCTCGTGGTCCGCGGCCCGGTCGGCCTCGTGACGCCGCGCCCCTCGTGGTCGCGCCTGCGCTCGCTGCTGCGCTTCGGCGCCGCGTTCCAGGGCGCGTGGCTGCTGACGATCGCCCGCGACCAGGGCCTCGAGCTGCTGCTGGCCTCGCTGGCCGGCACCGCCGCGCTCGGGGCGTGGGCGCTGGCCAAGCGCCTGCTGATCGTGCTCACGCTCCTGGTCGAGGCGTCCTGGCGCGTGGCGCTGCCCGGCTTCTCGCGGCTGGTCCAGGCCGGGGAGGACCCGCGCCGCCTGCTCCAGCGCGGGCTGAGCCTCGCCGGCGTGGCGTGCGGCTTCCCGGTCGTCGCGCTGGTCGGCAGCACGCCGGTGCTCGTCCCGCTGCTGTTCGGCGACGCCTGGGGCGACACCCAGGACGTGCTGCCGCTGGTCGCCGCCGGGCTGATGCTCGCGATCCCCGTCGGCCTGGTGCTCAACAGCCTGCTCTGGGCGCAGGACCAGGCCGGCCGCGCGTTCGTGATGGGGATCCCCGGCGTGGTCGTCACCCTCGCCGTCGCCGTGCCGCTGATGCCGTCCATGGGCGCCGTCGGCGCCGGCATCGGCACGCTGGCGGGCGCGCTGGCGTTCGTGGCCGCGGGGGCGTGGATCGCCAAGGACGAGCTGGGCGCCCGGGCGCTGCTGGGCCTCGCCGGGCCGGTGGCCTCCTCGGCGGCCGGGGTCGCGGCCGGCTGGCTGGTCGCCGAGGAGCTCGGCGACAACGCGGTGGCGCTGCTCGGCGCCGCGGTCACCGGCACGGTCGTCTACGTCGCGGCGCTCGCGGTGCTCGACCGCGGGGCGCTCGAGCGCCTCGTCGGACTGGCCCGCCGGGCCCGCCCCCAGCCCGCGGCCGCCAACTAAGGTCCCGCCCAAGCTGATGCTGCCGCCCCTGGAGCACCCCGTCCACACGCGGTACCGGCGCGAGTTCCTGGTCAACAGCGTGGTCGCCCGGATCCCGCACCTCGAGCCGCGGCTGCGTGCGCTGCAGCGCGTCGGCGGCCTGCAGCTCGAGGACCCGTCGACGACGTTCATCGCCCGGGGCGTGCGCTTCCAGGGCCCGGACACCATCCGCCTCGCGGCCCGCACCGTCCTGAACTTCGGCGTCCACATCGACGGCCGCGGCGGCGTGGAGATCGGCAGCGACACCGCGCTCACGCCGTACGTCATGGTCGTCACCTCGTGGCACCACCCGGACGACGAGATGGCCGACACCTACCAGCCCGTGCGCATCGGCTCCCACGTGCTGGTCAACGCGCGCTCGATGATCCTCCCGGGTGTGGAGGTCGGCGACGGGGCCCTGGTGGCCGCCGGCAGCGTGGTCACGAAGGACGTGCCGCCGTGGACCATCGTGGGCGGCAACCCCGCGAAGGTCCTGCGGGAACGGCGCCATCCGCAGCACTACCAGCTCGGGGAGTGGCGCCCGGACTGGCATTGAGGTACGTTCGGCAAGCACCCCAACATCGGAAGGATCCGATGCCGCAGTCCCCTTCCCGCAACCCGTACCGCCGGCTCCGGCGCCTCGTAGGCAGGACGTTCTTCGGGCTCCCGTTCGACGGGACGCTCGGATGGACGCTCCAGCGGCCGGCCGAGGGCCCCTCGATCGACATCGTCCGCTTCGGCGCGTGCGAGACCCGCGAGGCCGAGCTCTCGCACACGGTCAACACGCCGATCGGATGGCCCCGCTACCTCGCCGACCAGCTCGGCCGCCACGGCATCGGCGTGGGCTGGCAGAGCATCTGGACCTGGAACCTCGGCGACTTCCCCAAGACGCCCGAGGAGCTGTGGAAGCGCCGGCGCCGCCACCGCGGCCAGCCCGACCTCGTCCTGATCCAGGCCGGCGGCTGGCACGCGATCCGCCACGTGCTCGGCTTCAGCCCCCGCGTGCTGGGGCTGCGCGAGAACGTCGGCGTCTGGCTCGGGCGCGGCGTCCGCCCGGCCTGGCGCGGGCTGTCGGTCTGGCTGCAGGTCGTCGGCCGCCTGCCGGCCTACCAGGGCACGCGCGAGCTCGAGGAGTTCCTGGACCTCGCCCGGCAGGAGTGGCCCGACGCGCAGTTCGCCATCCAGGAGCTGCTGGAGCCCGCGCTGGCCGGCATGTGCGACCCGAAGCGCGTCCAGCAGATCAACGACGACCTGCGCGCGCTGGCCGAGCGCCGCGGCATCGGGTGGGTGCCGCGGCCGGACCTGGGGACCGGGATGCGGCTGCGCTGCGCCAACGGCGTCAATCTCAACCGCCGCGGGTCCGAGCTCGCCGCGCGCCACTACGCGCGCTGGATCCTCGACAACGTGGCGATCGAGGGCGGCGAGGCGCTCGCCGAGGACGGGCGCCCGCCGCTGGTCGCTCAGGCGTCGCCCCAGGTCACCACGCACGCCCCCCACGAGTAGCCGCCGCCGATCGAGGCGAGGAAGACCTTCATGCCCGGCCGCAGGCGGCCGTCGCGCTTGCACGCCTCCAGCGCGAGCGGCACGGTGGCTGCCGACGCGTTGCCGAACTCCTCGATGTAGTGCGCGACCCGCTCGGCCTTGAGCCCGAGGCGCAGGCCGACCGCGTTGAGGATCCGCGCGTTGCCCTGGTGGTAGACGAAGAGGTCGATGTCGTCGATCGTCAGGCCCTCGCGCTCGAGCAGCTCCGTCGTGGTCGAGGTCATCGCGTCGACGGCGACCTGGTAGGTCTCCGGGCCCTCCATCCGCAGCACCTGGTCGTCGCGCGCCATGTAGGTGCTGCGCCAGAACTCCGCGTCGTGGTGGAAGACGGACGGCCCGACGCGTGCCGGCCCGTCGGTGGCGCGCAGCACGACGGCGCCGGCGCCGTCGGCCATCAGCGGCGCCGTCTTCTTGTCCTCGTGGTCCAGGCGCCGGCTCAGCAGGTCGCAGCCGACGACGAGCATGGTCTCCGAGCGGCCGGCCTCGATCATGCCCGCGCCCATCACCAGCGCGGAGACCCAGCTCGCGCAGGCGGCGCCGACGTCGATCGCCCCGGCGCGGTGCGCGCCCAGCGCCGCCGCGACGTGCGGGGAGGTGTGGGGCATCATCTCGTCCGACGTGAAGGTGCCGACGAGCACCATGTCGAGGTCCTCGGCCGCGACGCCGGCGCGCTCCAGCGCCTGGCGGCCGGCGGCGGCGGCCAGGTCGGCCAGCCGCTCGTCGGGGGCCGCGTAGTGCCGCGTGCGCACGCCGAAGCGCTTCATGATCCACGCGTCGTCGACGCCGAGCCGCTCTCCGATCTCCTCGTTGGTGACGACGCGCGCAGGTACGGCGGCACCGAGCGACGCGATCGCGGCGCCGCGCAGGGTGACCGCCGCGGGCGCCGGGGCGTCCGTCGGGTAGGTGGTCACGTCAGCCATGGGCTTCCTCCAGGTCGGTGCTCGTCGGGGTCTCCACCCCGGGCAGCGTCTTGTGGGCGAGCCCGGCCACGACGTGGCCCGGCCCGGTGTCGATGAAGCGGCGGGCGCCGCGCTCGTGCAGCGCCAGCAGCAGCTGGCGCCAGTGGACCGGCTGGACGATGCAGTCGGCGACCTCCTCGCGGACGTCGCCCATCGGCGCGGCGGTCGTGCAGGACCAGACCGGGATCCGCGGCTCGTGCACGGGGACGTCGTCCAGCGCCGCGCGGAGCCGGTCCCGGTAGGCGGCGAGCATCGGCGTGTGGGCGGGCACGCCGACCACCAGCGGCACGGCGCGCAGGCCGGCGGCCTTCGCCTCCTTGCGCACCCGCTCGACGGCGTCGGCGGCACCCGAGAGCACCACCTGGACCGGCGAGTTGTCGTTGGCGATCCACAGGTCGTCGTCGTCGAGGCCGTGCGCGAAGTCGTGGGCGCCGTCGCCGACCAGGGCCAGCATGTCACCGGGCGGGCCGGCGGCCTGGGCCTCGTCGTAGAGGCTTCCGCGCAGGTGGGCGAGGCGGATGGCGTCGCGCGCGTCGAGGACGCCGCCGGCGACGAGCGCCGGGATCTCCCCGAGCGAGTGGCCGGCGACCGCCATCGGCCCGGCGGCGCCGTCGCCCCACTCGACCGTGCCCTGCTCGACGAGCGCCTGCAGCCGCGCCCAGCCGGCCAGGGTCGAGGCCACGAACGCCGGCTGGCGGCAGGCGGCCTCCTGCTCCGTGCGATCGAAGACGTCGGGCCCGCACTCCTCCTCGAGGTACGTGACGAGCTCGGGGGCGGGGCCGCCGACGTGCTCGCGCATGTCGCGCGGCTGGCTGCCCTGGCCGGGGAACAGGACGACGGTCTCGGTCATGCGACATCCTCGGCGCGCCAGTCGTCGGGCACCGGGTAGCCCGCGAGGTGGAAGCCGCCGTCGACGCGCAGGACCTCGCCGGTCATGCCGCGTGAGGCGCCCGACAGCAGGAACGCGATCGGCCCGGTGACGATCTCCGCGTCGCGCGGGTCCCAGCCCAGCGGCGCGTCGGCCGTCCAGCGCGCCAGCAGGCCCGGGAACAGCCGGTGCGAGCGGCCGCTGACCGTCTCGATCGGCCCGGGGGAGACGAGGTTGACGCGGACCGCGTCGCGGCCCGCGTACAGCGCGAGGTACCGCGCCACCGACTGCAGCGCCGCCTTGGAGACGCCGACCCAGTCGTAGCCCGCCCACGCGCGCGTGGTGTTGTCGAAGTCCAGGACCACGACGCTCGCCCCGCCCTCGGCGCGGCGCAGCAGCGGCAGGAGCGCGGTGACGAGCCCGTGCAGCGACCAGGCGCTGACGCGGAACGCCTCCTCGGCCTCGCCGGGCGTCGTGGTCAGGAAGTGGCCGTCGCGCGCCCCCTCGGGCGCGCCGCCGATGGCGTGCACGACGCCGTCGACCCGGTCCCAGCGGCGGCCGAGCTCCTCGGCCAGCGCGGCGTAGTCCTCCGCCTTGGTCGCGTCGAGGTCGAGCACGTCGGCCGGCCGCGGCAGGTCGCGCGCGGCGCGCTCGGTGAGCCGCCGCATGCGGCCGAAGCTCGTCAGCAGCAGCTCGGCCCCGCGCTCCTGCAGGTCGCGCGCGGCGTGCCAGGCCAGCGACTCCTGGTTGAGCACGCCGGTGACGAGGATCCGCCGCCCCTCGAGCGTCATGCGGCCTCCGCCTCGCGGCGCCACAGCACGCCGAGGCCGGCACGCGCGAGCAGCCGGTCGTCGTCGCCGAGGATCGAGAGCCCCACGCCGACCAGGCCGGTCCCGGCATCGACGGGCCGCACGTCCTGGACCACCGCGCGCGTCGCGATCGTCGTGCCGATGGGGGCGGGCCGCTTGAACGTCACGTCGCGCACCTCGCGCAGCGCCACGGTGCGTGCCGGGTCCAGCGGCAGCTGGCCGAGCGCGTAGGACAGCAGCAGCATGCCGTGCGCCACGCGCTCGCCGAAGGGGCTCTGCGCCGCGACGCGCGCGTCGCTGTGGGCCGGGTGCCAGTCGCCGGTGAGGGCGGAGAACGCCACGAGGTCCGTCTCGGTGATGGTGCGGCCCCGCGTCCGCAGCTCCAGCCCGGGCCGGAGCTCGTCGAACGGCAGGGCCGCCCAGCTCACGCCGCACCCATGCGCGCCTCGATGATGTCGAGGGCGTCGCCGACCGTCTTGACGTCCGCGAGGTCACGGCCCTGGATCTCGACGCCGAACTCGTCCTTGACGAGCTGGGCGAGCTCCACCAGGTCGATCGAGTCGATGTCCAGCGCCTCGAACGTCGCGTCCCGGCTGATGTCGGAGCGCTCCGCTCCGAAGGACTCCAGCGCGTCGACGACGCGGGCCTCGACCTGGTCCATGGTTGCTTCGCTCATCGTGGGTCCTCCGTGGTCGTGGGGTGGGTCATGCGAGGCGGTGGACGGGAAGCAGCGCGGCGGAGAGGCCGCCGTCCACCACGAGGGTCGTGCCGGTCACGTACGCGGCCGCGTCGGAGGCGAGGAACCGCACGCACGCCGCGACCTCCTCCGCCGTCCCGGCGCGGCGGGCGGGCACGGCGGCGTGGAACGCCTCGCCGACGTCGCGCGTCAGCTCGGTGGCGACGAAGCCGGGGACGATCGCGTTGACGGTGACGCCGCGGCGCGCGGTCTCGATCGCGACCGTGCGGGTCAGCGCCTCGAGCCCCGCCTTGCTGGCGGCGTAGTTGGCCTGGCCGGGCAGGCAGCGCGCGGCGCCGACCGAGCTGACGTTGACGATGCGGCCGTGGCGCGCGCGGATCATCGGCATCAGCGCCCGGTGGATGCAGAGGTAGGGGCCGCGCAGGTTCAGGTCCAGCACCTCGTCGAACTGCGCGAGCGACATGGAGGGGAACAGCTCGTCGGCGCGCTTGCCGGCGTTGTTGACGAGCACGAGCACCGGCCCGGCCCACGCCTCGACCTCCGTGAACATGGCGTCGACCGCCGCGGCGTCCGAGACGTCGGCGCCGAACGCCCGCGCCGAGCCGCCCGCCTCGCCGATGGCGGCCACGACGGCGTCGGCGCCCTCGCGGTCGGTGCGGTAGTTCACGGCCACGGGGCGGCCCTCGGCGGCCAGCGCATGTGCCACCGCGGCGCCGATCCCGCGCGATGCACCGGTGACGAGCGCGGTCCCCGCCGCTGCGTCCGTGCTGCCGCTCACGCGCGCCACCGTACACGGCGCCTCCGGCCGCGACTAGGGCCCGTCAGACGAAGGCAGAACCCCGGAACGGCGAAGCAGGCGGTCCAGCGGCGCCCAGAACGTGTCCTCGACTTCCGGGGTATCGCGGCCCGGCGCGGTGTGGTCGCCCAGGCGCACCGAGCGGATCATCTTCAGGCGCTTGTTGCGCTCCGGGACCGCGCTGGCGTTGGCCAGGATCCGCCGCGCCCACTTCGTCCCGGCGATCTCGTCCCACTTGCTGGCGACGGTGAGCATCCGGGTGCCGGGGGCGATGCGGCCCTTGTGGCGGGGCAGCAGCACCGGGCCGTCGAAGACCGAGCGGGCCGGGTAGATCGCGTACAGCGCGCGAGGGCGCGGCAGCCCCATGGCGGCCGCCGTCGACGCGTAGTCCTCCGACAGCGCGCCGCCGCCCGAGAGCCCCGTGACCGCGACGCGCCGCCGGTCGACCGGCAGTCGCGCGAAGGCCTTGCGCAACCCGGCCATCATGTTGCGGTACGCGTTGCGGAAGCTGCTCTGCGTCGTGTACGGCGGCTGCTGGTAGACGGGGAACACGACGGCGAGCCCCTGGCGCGCCAGGTGCGTGATCCACGACTCGTAGCCGGCCATCGAGTTGGTGCCCCAGCCGTGCAGGAAGACGATCGCCGGGCGGCGGCCGGTCGACTCCGCCTTGGCGACCACGTACGTGCGCTCCGCCCCGGCGCCGATCGCGCCGACCGACAGGTCGTAGGGCAGCGCGCGGCGCTCGGCGGCGCTGACGACGTCGAACCGCGCGAGCGTCGGGCCCGCCTTGGGCTCGGGCTTGGCGAGCTGCTGGATCTCCTGCACGGGGTCCGAGCAGGCGCTGAGCGCGACGCCGGCGAGCACCAGCGCCCAGAACACCAGGATGCGGAGTCGGGGGTGGAATCTGTGCAGGGTTGCTTGCCTGGGATCGGGGCCCGACAGATCATCGCAGCATGGCAGTGTCGGACCCCCGGGTGGTCATCACGCACGACTACCTGGAGACCTACGGAGGGGCGGAGCGCGTGACGATGGAGATGGCCGCCGCGTTCCCCGAAGCGCCGGTCGTCTCGATCCTCGGCCGGCGCGCGGTCGCGCAGCGCATGGGCATCGGCGACCGCTGGCGGTCGGTGCTCCCCGAGCGCGAGCGGCTGCTGCGCCAGTACCGCGGCATGGCGCTCGTCACGCCGGCGATCGTGGACCACCACCGCGTGCCGGAGGCCGACGTGGTGCTGTCCTCCAGCTACGCCTTCGCGCACCGGTTCGGCCCCCACGACGGCACCGCGCGGGTCTGCTACTGCCACAGCCCGCTGCGCTTCGCCTGGTCGATGACCGGCGAGTACCGCCGCCGCTGGGCCCGCGGGCCGTTGTCGGGCGCGGCCTTCGGCGCGTTCGCGGCGAGCATGCGGTCGATGGACCGGCGCGCCGCGCAGCGCGTCGACGTGTACCTGACGCAGTCGCCGTACACCGCCGAGCTGATCCTGGAGGCCTACGGCCGCCGCGCGGAGGTCATCGGCGCGCCGGTCGACTGCGAGGTCTTCCAGCCGGCGGCCGGCGGCGACCACGGCGGCTACGCGCTGCTGGTGGGGCGGATGGTCGAGCCCTACAAGCGCTTCGACATCGTGATCGAGGCGTTCGCGCGAACGGGCGAGCGGCTGATGATCGCCGGCGACGGGCCCGCGCGCGCGGAGCTCGAGGCGATGGCCCCGCCCAACGCGACGTTCCTCGGCCACCTCGAGGACGCCGCGCTCGTCGAGGCGATGCAGCGGGCGCGCTACGTCGTGTTCCCCAGCCGCGACGACTTCGGGCTCGTGCCGCTGGAGGCGATGGCCTGCGGACGGCCGGTCCTCGCCTACGACGCGGGCGGCGCGCGCCACACCGTCGTGCCCGGCGTCACCGGCGAGCGCTTCCCCGAGCAGAGCGCCGACGCGCTGGAGGAGGCGCTGCACGCGTTCGAGCCCGAGGCCTACGACCCCGGCGAGATCCGCCGTCACGCCGAGCACTGGGACCGCCGGCGGTTCCGGGCGCGCCTGCGCGAGCGCGTGCTCTCGGCGGTCTGACGTGCGCGTCCTCTACGTCAACCAGACGGGGCAGGTCAGCGGCGCCGAGCGCTCGCTGCTGACGCTGATCGACGCGCTCGGCGGGCAGGTCGAGGCGATCGCCGCGTGCCCGGACGGCCCGCTGGCCGAGGCGCTGCACGCGCGCGGCGTGCCCGTGCACCGCACGGTCGGCACCGACGCGAGCTTCCGCCTGCACCCCCGCCACACGCCGCAGGCGCTGGCCGAGATGACCGCGGCCGCCGCGCAGACCGCGCGCGCCGTGCGGCGCAGCGGCGCGCAGCTCGTCCATGCCAACACCGCGCGCGCGGGCCTCATCGCGGTCCTGGCGCGGCGGTTCGGCGCGCCGCCGCCGGTCGTCCACATCCGCGACTGGGTGCCCGCGGGACGCGCGTCGTCGCTCGTGCTCGGCACGCTGCGCCGGCACGCCGGCGCGATCGTCGCCAACTCGCGCTGGACCGCGGAGCAGCTCCCGCCCGGGCCGGCGCCGCTGCACACCATCCTGAACCCGGTGGACGCCGCGAGCTTCGCCGCCGCCGAGCTCGATCCGGCGGAGGCGCGCGCCGCGCTCGGCCTCGCCCCGGAGGACGAGGTGCTCGGCGTGGTCGGCCAGCTCACGCCGTGGAAGGGCCAGTCCGACGCGGTGCGCACGCTCGCGCTGGTCCGTCGGGAGCGCCCGCGCGCGCGGCTGCTCGTCGCCGGCTCGGTGCGCTTCGGCGCGGCGTCCACGCGCTTCGACAACGCCGCCTACGAGCGGGAGCTGCGCGCCCTGCCGGCCGCGCTGGACCTGCCGCCCGGCGCCGTGCGGTTCCTCGGCGAGCGCGACGACGTCCCGCGCGTGATGCGGGCGCTGGACCTCCTGCTCGTCCCGTCGTGGCGCGAGGCCTTCGGGCGCGTGGCGGCCGAGGCGCTGGCCACCGGCGTGCCGGTGATCGCCACCGACGCCGGCGGCCCCGCCGAGATCGTCCGCGACGGCGTCGACGGCGTCGTGCTGCCGCCCCGCGACACCAACGCGCCGCCGCGTGAGGACTTCCGCCCGCCGCCCCGCCCGCCCGGGCGCGCGCGATCCTGGACGTCTACGCCGCCGCGCTCGGCGCCGGTTCGGCGGCAAACCAGCCCACCCGTGCTCCGGTGGCCGCGTGAGAGGATCGCCCGCATGACCCCGCCCGCCCTCCGCGGGGCGGCGGCCGCGGCCGCCGTCGCATCCCTGCTGCTGGTGCCCGCCGCCGGCCACGCCGCGTGCGCGTCCTCGACGGCGTCGTCGCAGGTGCTGGCCGACGCGGCGAACGACACGCAGTCGGCGACCACGCCCGAGCTGACGTCGGTCGCGGTCGCCGTGGGCACCGGCTGCGACGTGACGCTGAGCCCGGCCTTCGCCAACCGCGGCGCGCTGCAGGAGGGCGATGCAGTGGCGTACTACCTCGACACCGACGGCGACCCGGCGACCGGCTTCACGGCGCTGCAGGGCGCCGACAAGGTCGTCGCCGTGCTGGCCGCCGGCGGCACCACGACGCAGGTGCTCGGCGTCTGGGCCGGCACGACGTTCGTGCCCGTGCCCGGCGCGGTGGTGGCGCCGACGGGCGTCGGCGGCGTGCGCGTGGCCATCGACCAGCTCGGCATCCCCCGGGCGCTGACGATGCACCTGCGTGCCGGCGCCGCGCGCAGCGAGAACGGCCGCGTCATCGGCGACGTCGCCCCCGAGCTCACCGCCGCGCCGTTCGACGTGCCGGTCGCCTTCGCGACGTCCACGCCCTCGAGCGGCGCGGGCGGCACCGGCCTGGGGCCGGTGACGCCGACGTCGCCGACCGGCTCGTCGCCGCCGAGCACCCTGGGCGGCGCGACGACGACCGCGCAGACGTTCGTCTGCCGCGTGCCGCAGGTCCGCCGCCGGGAGGCCGTGGGCGCGCTGGAGCGCCTGAGCGACGCGCGGTGCCGGTTCCGCGTCAAGTACGTCCGGTCGCGCAGCGTGCGCGCCGGGCGGATCGTCGCGACCTCGCCGAAGGCCGGCAGCCGCACGCGCAAGGCGGTCACCGTCCGCGTCTCGGTCGGGCTCAACCGGCTGCCGAGGACGCCGCGGCGGGCCTCCGCCGCCGAGGCCCTGGCGACCGTGCACGCCCGGGTGGGCAACCTCCTGCTGGGACGCTGAGCGACGTCTACGTCATCCGCCGCGGCGGCGGCCCGGTCCGCTGGGAGCCGCCGGCCCCGACGCCGGAGACGGGATTCGACGCCGCCTACTGGGGCAGGGTGCTCGCCGCCGCCCTGCCGCGCGTGCGCCGGCGCGACCTGACCTACTTCCTCAGCTGGGACGACGAGCGGCTGCCGCGCTACGGGGCGGACGTCGTCGCGATCCTCGCCGTGAGCGACGACGCGCGCACGCCGGCCTGGTCCCACCGCGTCCGCGCGACGTTCAAGGCGGGCGGCGTGGTGCCGGAGCCCGTGCACGCCGGCCTGCGCGACGGGCCGCTGCGCGCGGCCGGGACGGCCTACCTCGAGGGCCGGGTCGTGGCCCGCCACCTCCGCGGCGTGCTGCCGCGGCTGGCGTACCGCGCCCGCCATCGCGGCGCGCCGCCCGTGGTCGCGGTGCCGCTGGGCTACCTCAACCAGGTGGAGGTCCCGTTGCGCCCGATCGCCGAGCGGCGCTGGGCGATCACCTGGGCCGGCAGCGTCCGGCACTGGGAGGGCTGGTGGGGCGCGTTCACCGAACGCCTCGGCTCGCCGAAGGTCGTCGCGCGGCGCGAGATGCTCGCCGCGCTCGACCGCCTCGCCGAGCGCCGTCCGGACCTGCCGGTCCTGCGCCGGACGCTGCCGAGCTTCACGAACCTCAGCCCGATCACGGGCCACCACGACCCCGGCGAGACGCAGGCCTACTCGCGGCTGGTCGCCGACACGCGCATCCTCCTGGCCCCGCGCGGCACGAACGCCGAGACCTTCCGGATGTACGAGGGGATGCGCGCGGGCTGCGTCGTGGTGACCGACGCGCTGCCGCGCCGCCCGTACCTGCGCGGCGCGCCCGTGGTGGTCGTCGATCGCTGGGACCGGCTCGACGAACACGTCCTGCCGCTGCTGGACGACCCGGCGCGGCTCGCCGCGCTCGGCGACGCCGCCCTGGCGTTCTGGCGCCGGCGGCTGGCCGAGGACGTGGTGGGACGCGGCATGGCCGCGATCCTCAACGAGCTCGACCGCCCGACCTGACGCGCGGGCGCGCCGGCGGCGCCCTACGCGAGCGCGTCGCGGCAGTCGATGGTGGCCTTCGCGGTGGCGGATCCCGCCCAAGGAACCCCGCGCGATACCAGGAACTGGCGCGCTGCACGGGCAGGCTAACGCCACGCCAACAGCGCGGTGGCTACCATGCCCGACTCGTCATGCGCCGAAACCGCCTCACCGCCCTGTTCCTGACCTCGGTCATCTCCGTCGCCGCCGTCGGCTGCGGCGGTGACGACGAGGGATTCCGCAACGACGGCTCGAAGATCGACGGCGACCCGTCGACCACGCTGCCGGCCGAGCTCGCCTCGACGAAGTCGTCGGTCAAGGAGCGCAAGCCCGGCGAGCCGCTGCCGCAGGCGCAGGGCATCGGCGAGGTGAGCACCGACCTGAAGACCAAGCCGGTGGTCAAGCCGACCGGCGCCGCCCCCAAGGAGCTCCAGGGCACCGACGTCGTCGTCGGCACCGGCAAGGAGGCCAAGGAGGGCGACAAGGTCAGCGTCCAGTACGTGGGCGTGCTCCAGAAGGGCGGCAAGGAGTTCGACTCCTCGTGGAAGCGCAAGGAGCCGTTCGAGTTCACGCTCGGCCAGGGCCAGGTCATCCAGGGCTGGGACCAGGGCGTCGCCGGCATGAAGGTCGGCGGCCGCCGCGTGCTCAGCATCCCGGCCGACCTCGCCTACGGCGCGGCCGGCTCGCCCCCGACGATCCCGGCGAACTCCGCGCTGGTGTTCGTCGTGGACCTCAAGAAGGTCTCCTAGCCCGCGCGCACGGCGCCGCGCAGCACTGGCGCGGCGCCGCCCGGCGTGGGAGCATCGCTCCGATCCCGCGACCGGAAGGAGCCTGTTCCATGGAGTCCTCCACGCCGACGCGCGTCCTGGTCGTCGCCCACAAGACCGCGGCGACGCCGGCGCTCCTCGAGGCGGTGCGCGAGCGTGCGGCCCGCGGGCCCTGCGCGTTCACCCTGCTGGTGCCGAACGCCGCGCACGGCCTGCACAAGATCGTCGACCCCGAGGACCAGGACCGCAGCGAGGCCGAGCAGGTGCTCGAGCTGGCGCTGCCGCTCCTGGAGGAGGCCGCCGGCGGGCACGTGGAGGGCATGGTCGGCGACCCCAACCCGCTCAACGCCGTGCAGGACGCCGTCAACGTGCGCGGCTTCGACGAGATCATCATCTCGACGCTGCCCACCCGGGTCTCCAAGTGGGTGCGGCTGGACCTCCCGAGCAAGGTGGGCGGGCTCGGCCTCCCGGTGACCACGGTGACGGCGAAGGAGCGCGCCGCGACCCCCGCTTGAGCGGCGCGCCC
>JACRMD010000293.1 GCA_016215085.1 Solirubrobacterales bacterium
GCGCCGAGCTGGCCGTCGCCCGCGGGTCGATGGCCCCGCCCGCGGACGCGCCCGCCGGCGAGGCCGCCGCGGCGGCCCCGCCGCGCATCTCGGCCGGCCGCCGCGCGTGGCGCGGCGTGCTCGTCGCCGGCCTGGTCGGCGGCGTCCTGCTGGTGGCCGACGGCGTGCTGACGATCGCCTGGCAGGAGCCCGTCACGGCGTTCCTGCAGGACCGCGCGCAGACGGGGCTCGGCGACGACCTGCAGGCGCTCGAGGACGAGTTCGCCGCCGCGCCCGCGGTCGCCCGCGAGACCGAGCGCCGGCGGATGCGCCGCCAGGCGTCGGCGCTGCTGCGCAACCGCGACCCGGGCGAGGCGCTGGGCCGCCTGGAGATCCCGCGCATGGGCCTGAGGTCGGTCGTCGTGCAGAGCACGCAGGCCGGCGCGCTGCGCAAGGGGCCGGGCCACTACGCGGGCACCGTGCTGCCGGGGATGGCGGGCACCGTCGGCATCGCCGGGCACCGCACGACCTACGGCGCGCCGTTCCGCGACATCGACGACCTTCGCCGCGGCTCGGAGATCCGGCTGCGCATGCCCTACGGCACGTTCACCTACAAGGTGGCGAGCACGCGCATCACGACGCCCGACGACGCCTCCTCCCTGCGCTCGCGGGCGGGCAGCGACCGGCTGGTGCTGACCGCCTGCCACCCGCTCTACAGCGCGGCCAAGCGGATCGTCGTCACGGCGACCCTGCAGCGCTCGGCGCCGCCGGGTGCTGCGACGCCCAGCTGACGATCTCCTCGCTGCCGGCGATCGCGGTGCCGTCGTCGAGCTCGAGCGCCGGCACCCTCGACTGCCCGGTCAGCGCCTTCACCCGTCGCCGCCCCGGCGTGAGGTTGAACGGGACGTCGGGGAGGAACCCCGCGCCCATCGCGTGCCCGACCTCGACGTCGTGTCCGGCGGCCTTCAGCGCGTCGTAGGCCTTGCCGCACGGGTGTCCGGGCCCGCCGCGCGTCGTGTAGCAGACGTAGAGCTTCATGGCCCCGCAGCATCGCGGGCGCGGCCGGGCCCCGCAAGGCGCCGCTCCATCACCGCGACGGCGTCGGCGCTCTCGTCCACGAGGACGTAGCGGCGGCCGAGGTCGCGGGCCACCGCGCCGAGCGTCCCCGAGCCGGCGAAGAAGTCCAGGCACCACCCGCCGGGCCGCGAGGACGCGGCGACCATCCGCCGCACGATGCCCTCGGGCTTCTGGGTCGGGTAGCCCGTGCGCTCGGCGCCGCGGGTCGGCACGATCGTGTGCCACCAGACGTCGGTCGGCCGCTTGCCCCGCGCCCGCTGCTCGGCGGTGACCAGGCCGGGCGCCATGTAGGGCTCGCGCTCCACCTCCGCGTCGTCGAACCAGTAGCCGGCAGGGTCCTTGACGTAGACGAGGATCACGTCGTGCTTGGCCGGCCACCGGCGGCGGGGCTTGGCGCCGTAGTCGTAGGCCCAGACGAGCTCGTTGAGGAAGCAGGCGCGGCCGAACAGGCGGTCCAGCAGCACCTTGACGTAGTGGCTCTCGCGCGGGTCGAGGTGCACGTAGAGCGTGCCGTGGTCGGCGAGCAGGCGGCGCGCCTGCACCAGGCGCGGCTCCAGGAACGCCGGCAGGTCGTCGTGGGCGTCGGCGTACGACAGGCGCGCGAGCTCCTCGGTGCGGTAGCGCCGCCCGCCGAAGCCCGTCCGCGTGCCCGCCTCGGCGTCGGCCACGACACGCAGCGTGCGCCGCTCCTGCGTGCGGCCGGTGCCGAACGGCGGGTCGATGTACACCACGTCGAAGGCGCCGTCTGGCAGCAGCGGGAGCACGGCGAGGTTCTCGCCGTGGATGACGAGGTCGTCGTCGAGGGCCGGCGGCGCGGCGGGGTCGCGGAGGACGCGCACGGCGGGCGAATGTGCCACGGTGCCCGGACGATGCGGCGCCGGCCCCTCCCTGCCCTGCTCGCGCTCGTCGCCGTCGCCGCGGTCGTCCTCTGGCTGCTCGCCCGCGGCGAGGACGAGCAGCCCGGCCGCCTCGCCGAGAAGGCGGGCGGCGTCTCGGCCTACGACGCGGGACAGCAGCAGGAGTTCGAGGAGCGGGCGGCGGCCGGCCTCGCGCACCCGCTGTTCGAGAAGTCGCCGGGCGGGGCGCTGGCCACCGCGCGGCGGGTCGCCGCCCTGCGCCCGCTGGTGGAGCGGGCGGCCGGCGACGCCTGGGACCCCGACGTCCTGGAGGGCATCGTCTTCCTCGAGAGCGCGGGCCGCCCGGACGCGACCGCCTCCGACGACCTCGAGGGCGCGGCCGGGCTGACGCAGATCCTCGCCCAGACGGGATCGGGCCTGCTGGACATGCGCGTCGACGTCGCGGCGTCCAAGCGGTACACGCGGCGGCTCGCGCGCGCGACGAGCCCGAGGCGCCGGGCCGCGCTGCTGGCCGCGCGCCGGCGCGTCGACGAGCGCTTCGACCCGGCCAAGGCGCTGGCCGCCACCGTCCGCTACCTCGAGTTCGCCAAGGGCGAGCTGGGCCGCGACGACCTCGCCGTCGTCAGCTACCACATGGGCGTCGGCAACCTCCAGCGCGCGCTGCGCGCCTACGGCGACGAGGACGTCCCCTACGCGCAGCTGTACTTCGACAGCTCGCCCGCCGAGCACGAGGCGGCGTGGCGCGTGCTGTCCTCGCTGGGCGACGACTCCTCCACCTACCTGTGGCGCATCCGGGCGGCCCAGGGGATCATGGAGCAGTTCCGCAAGGACCCGGCCAAGCTCGCCGAGCGCCAGCGGCTGCACGCGGCGGCGCCGTCGGCCGAGCAGGTGCTGCGCCCGCCGGGCACGCCGCGGTTCGCCGAGCCCGCCGACCTGCGCACCGAGGACCTCGCCGTGGTCGAGGGCCGGGGGCTGCGGCTGTCGCGCACGCTCGCCGCCGCCCCGGCGGGCAACCGGGCGCTGCGGCCGGCCGCGCTCGCGGTGCTGCGCGACCTCGCCGCGGGTGTCGCGGAGGTCTCCGGCACCGGCCCGCTGACGGTGACGGCCGCCTCCCGCGACGTGCGCAGCGAGGACGAGGACCCGCGCTTCGACGTCGAGGCGCCGCCCTCGATGCACACGACGGGCTACGCGTTCGACCTCAGCCGCCGGTACCGCTCGCCGGCGCAGGCGCGGGCGCTGCAGTTCTGGCTGGACCGGCTCACGGCGCTCGACGTCATCGCCTGGGTCCGCGAGCCGGCCCACATCCACGTCACCGTCGGGCCGCGCGCCGAGGGCTAGGAGACGGCGCCCAGCAGCTCCTGCGCGACCTGCGCCACGTGCTCGCCCGTGATGCCGAGCTTCTCGAGCACCTCGGCGCCGGGCGCGCTGGCGCCGAAGCGGTCGATCGAGACCGAGCGGTCGACCCACCGCTCCCAGCCCATCGAGACCGCGGCCTCCACCGACACGCTCGGGATGGTCGGGGGCAGCACGTCGTCGCGGTACTCGTCGTCCTGGGCGGCAAAGAGCTCCCACGACGGCATCGAGACGACCCGCGCCTGGACACCCTGCTGCGCGAGCAGGTCGGCGCCCTCGAGCGCGGTGTGCACCTCGGCGCCGGTGCCGACCAGCACGACCTGCGGCTCGCCGTCGGCCTCGCGCAGGACGTAGGCGCCGCGGCCGACGCCGTCGCGGTCGACGTCGGCGAGGACCGGGAGGTCCTGGCGCGAGAGCGCCATGGCCGCGGGGCCCTCGAGGTCCTCGACGACGACCCGCCAGGCCTCCGCGGTCTCGTTGGCGTCGGCGGGGCGGATGACCGTGAGGTTGGGGATCGCGCGCAGCGCGGCGAGGTGCTCGACCGGCTGGTGGGTCGGGCCGTCCTCGCCCAGCGCGACCGAGTCGTGCGTGTAGACCCACGCCACGCGCAGGCCGGTCAGCGCGCTCAGGCGCACCGCGCCGCGCATGTAGTCGGCGAACTGCAGGAACGTCGAGCCGTAGGGCCGCACGATGCCGCCGTGCGCGGCGAGGCCGTTGACGGCGCCGCCCATCCCGTGCTCGCGCACGCCGAAGAAGACGTTGCGCCCGGCGTGCGCCTTCGTGTAGCGCTCGGCGTCGCCGCCCGGGAACTCGGTCTTCGTGGACTCCGACAGGTCGGCCGCACCGCCGACCATCGTCGGGACGAACTCCGACATCGCCGCCATGGCCTTCTGGCCGGCCGAGCGCGTGGCGAGCTTGTCCTTCTCCCAGTCGATGGAGCGCAGGGCCTCCTTGAGGCCGGGCAGCGGGCGGCCGCCGTAGGAGCCGCCCTCCCACGCGAGGTCCCACTCCTCGGCCTGGTGCTCGTTGCGGCGGCGCCACGCCTCGACGCGCTCGCGCCACTCGCCGTTGAGCCCGCCGCCGCGCGCGGCCTGGTCCATGTGCTCGCGCACCGCGTCGGGGACGAGGAAGTGCTCGTCGGGATCCCACCCGAGCGCCTCCTTGGCGGCGCGGACCTCGTCCTCGCCCAGCGGCGAGCCGTGCGCCTTGCTCGTGCCCTGCTTGTTCGGGGCCGGGTAGCCGATGATCGACTTCACGCGGATGAGCGTCGGCTTGGTGTCCTCGCGCTTGCCCTCGGTGATCGCGGCCTCGAGTGCGACGAGGTCGTTGGCGTCGTGGACCTCGAGCACGTGCCACCCGTAGGCCTCGAAGCGCTTGGTGACGTCCTCGGTGTCGAAGCTCAGCGAGGTCGGGCCGTCGAGCGAGATCGAGTTGTCGTCGTACAGGTAGACGATGCGGCCGAGGCCGAGCTGGCCGGCCAGCGACGCCGCCTCGGAGGCGATGCCCTCCATGAGGTCGCCGTCGGAGACGATCCCGAAGACGTGGTGGTTCATGACGTCGCGCCCGTAGCGCTCGCGCAGGAAGCGCTCGGCGAGCGCCATGCCGACGCCGTTGGCGAAGCCCTGGCCCAGCGGCCCGGTCGTGACCTCGACGCCCGGCGTGACGTGGACGCGGTCGCGCTCGGGGTGGCCCGGCGTGAGCGAGCCCCACTGGCGGAAGCTCTTGAGCTCCTCGAGCGGCAGGTCGTAGCCCGTGAGGTGCAGGGCGCTGTAGAGGAGCATCGACCCGTGGCCGGCGCTGAGGACGAAGCGGTCGCGGTCGGGCCAGTCGGGGTCCTTCGGGTCGTGGCGCATGACCTTGGCGAACAGGACGTACGCGGCGGGGGCCATCGCCATCGGCATGCCGGGGTGGCCGGAGTTCGCCTGCTGCACGGCGTCCATCGACAGCGTGCGGATGGTGTCGACGGACAGCTGCTCGACGGTGCGCGTCGCGGTGGCGGCTTCCATGCGCCACACGCTACCCGGCAGGCCTAGCGGCGCACCGTGACGGCCACCCGTGCACCGGCCTTCAGCCGCGCGCCGGGCGTCGCGCCCTGGCGCAGCACGCGGCCGCGGCGGCCCTTGCGCGACCGTCTGCGCGTGACCTTGCCCAGCGTGCAGCGGGCGCGGGACAGCGCGCGCCGCGCGCCGGTGACCGTCAGGCCCGACAGGCGCGGCACGACGCAGCGCCGGGGCGCGGGGCGCGGCGCCTTCGACGTGCCCGTCGCGGGCGCGACGGGCGCCGCCGCGGGCGGCTGCTGCTGCTCGGCGGGCGGGTCCGC
>JACRMD010000294.1 GCA_016215085.1 Solirubrobacterales bacterium
CCCAGCGCCGGCGGTCGACGCGCTCGCGGAGGACCAGCGCGCCGAGCGCCACGGCCAGGACGATGCTCGTCTCGCGGACCGCGGCCACCGCCGCGGCGGGCGCCCGCTCCAGCGCGGCGAGCACGAGGCCGTAGGCGCCGAAGGTCGCCAGCACGGCCACGACGGCGGCCGGGCCGAAGGCGCCGCGCACCGCGGCGGCGCCCCGCTCGCGCGCCACGACGGCCAGGGCCACGACGGCCGCCGGGGCGAGCACCAGCCACAGGTACGGCAGCGGGTCGGCGTGCGCCAGCCCCTCGCGGTCGACCAGCGTGTAGGCGGCGATGCAGGCGGCCACCGCCAGCGCGAGCCCGAGACCGGCGACGCGCCCGACGCCCGCGACGCCCGCCCCGACGAGCACGACGCCCAGCGCCTGCAGCACCGAGACCGAGCCGCCCAGGCCGGTGAGCAGGACGAGCACCGGCGCGGCGCCGCGGGCCACCGGGTAGATCGCGCTCAGGTCGCCGCGCGCGTAGGCGGCGGTGAGCAGCAGGAAGTACGTGGCCTCCAGCGCCGCCGACACCGCCACGTACGGCCACGCCGCGGCGGACACGCCGCCGGCGAGCAGCGCGGCGGGCGCCCACGCGACGACCGCGACGCCGAGCGCCGCCGCCATCGTGGCCCGCGGGTCGGGCGCGCCGGCGAGCAGGAGGTTCCAGAGCGCGTGCAGGCCCGCCGCACCGAGGGTCAGCCCGAGCGCGGCGCCGCTCACGCCCGCACGGCCGCCCCGCCGCGGCGCGGGTCTCCCGCCCCGGTCAGGGCGCCCGTCCGGCGGTCGCGCTCGACCGCCTGCACCCCGCCGAAGAACAGGTTCAGCCCGCGGAAGCGGGCGACCTCGCGGCCGGCCGCCTCCAGCCCGCCCAGGTCGATGCCCGGCTCGGCGTAGACGACCCCGGACTCGAAGTGCAGCCGCGGCGCCTCGACCGCCGCGCGCGCCTCCAGCCCGTGGTCGACGACCGCGACGATCGTCTGCAGCAGCGCCGAGCGGATCCGGTTGGACCCCGCGCTGCCCAGCGTCAGCTCGATCCCGCCCTCCCCCAGGACCGCGGTCGGCGACATCATCGAGGGCATCCGCCTCCCGCGCGGGGCGGTGAAGTAGCCCCGCGGGCTGAGGTCCTCCTCCCCCATGATGTTGTTGACGTGGATGCCCGTGCCCGGCACCACGAGGCCGGAGCCCTCGCCGTTGGTGCAGGTGACCCCGCAGGCGAGCCCGTCCTCGTCGACGACCGACACGTGCGTGGTCGAGCCGAGGTTGGCGGCGAGGAACCGGTCGAGGAAGCCGGGCTCGGCGAGGCCCGCGTCGAACGCGGGCGTGCGCGCCGCCTGCGCCTCCTCCATCGCGGCGACGAGGTCCTCGGGGCCGGGCGGGCCCGCGGTGCGCCGGTCCAGCAGGGCGAGCGACAGCGCCAGCAGCGTGCCGCCGGCCGAGGGCGGCGGGTTGGTGAGCACCTCGCGCCCGCGGTAGCGCACGCGCGCCGGCTCGCGCGGCTCGGCGCGGTAGGCCGCGAGGTCCTCCGCGCGCAGCGTGCCGCCGCGCTCGCCGACGTGCGCGACGACGGCGGCGGCGAGGTCGCCGGTGTAGAACGGGGCCGCGCCGTCGGCGCCGAAGCGCTCGATCGTCTCGGCCAGCTCCGGCGAGCGGAAGAGGTCGCCCGTCCGCAGCAGCCGGCCGCCGGGGGCGAAGACCGCCGAGCCGTCGGGGTCGCTGACGAGGATCGGCTCGAGGATCTCGAAGACGAAGGCCTGCTTGTCGCTGAGCGGCACGCCCTCGCGCGCCAGCCGCGCCGCCGGCGCCGCGAGGTCGGCCAGCGGCAGCGTGCCCCAGCGCCGCACGGCCTCCTCCAGGCCGGCCGTCGTGCCGTAGGCGCCGCACGACGCCGCGCCCGCGTGGAAGACCTGCATCGCGTCGCCGAAGGAGCACTCGGCACGCAGGAGCGCGTCCGGATCGCCCGGCTCGGGCGCGGCGACGAAGAAGTCCAGCAGCGTGGGCTCGACGCCCGCGCCGGCCACCAGCAGGTAGCCGCCGGCACCCGGGCCGGTGAGCAGCGGCTCGGCCGTCCACGACGCCAGGCAGGCGGCCACGGCGGCGTCGACGGCGTTGCCGCCCGCGCGCAGCACGGAGGCACCCGCCTCGGCGGTGACCGGGTGTCCGGCGGCGACCACGCCCTCCATCGGGCGCGATCCTCGCAGGTCCCCCGAAGGATCCCCCGATCGGGCCATCGTCGGTGGAAGGTCCGCGCAGGAACATGGAGCGATGACGAGCGCCGCGCGGGTCGTCCTGGCCGACGACCACGACTCCTATCGCCAGGGCCTCGCCCGGGCGATCGCGCGGTGCCGCGACCTCGAGCTCGTCGGCGAGGCCAGCGACGGGCAGGCGGCGCTGGAGCTCGTCCGCACGACGGCGCCGGACCTCGTCGTCCTCGACGTGCGGATGCCGGGCATGACCGGCCTGGAGCTGGCGCGCGAGCTGCAGGGCCTGAAGGGCACCACGGTCGTCCTGCTGACCGGGACCGCGACCACCGCCCTCGGCGAGGCAGCGCGGGCGGCCGGTGCGCGCGCGGTGCTCAGCAAGGAGCTTTCGCGACACGACATCTGCAGGCGCCTGCTGAAGATCCAGCAAGTGCTATAAGGCGCCATGCGCCGCGTGCGGGTGTACGTCGCGG
Source organism: Solirubrobacterales bacterium (assembly GCA_016215085.1). Lineage (GTDB taxonomy): Bacteria > Actinomycetota > Thermoleophilia > Solirubrobacterales > Solirubrobacteraceae > Baekduia. The sequence continues at coordinate 2,700 of JACRMD010000294.1, forward strand.
ACGACCACCCGATGTACCGCGAGGGACTCGTCCGCGCGATCCGGGAGCGCCCCGACCTCGAGGTCGTCGGCGAGTCCAGCGACGGCCGCACCGCGCTGCCGGAGATCCGCGATCTGGCGCCCGACGTCGCCCTGCTCGACGTCCGGATGCCGGGCCTGAGCGGCACCGACGTCCTCAACGCCATCGCCCGCGAGCACCTGCCCACGCGCGTGGTCTTCCTCTCGGCGCACGTCGACAGCGACCTGGTCTACCGCGCGGTCGCCATGGGCGCCGCCGGCTACCTGTCCAAGGAGGCTGACCGCGCGACGATCTTCGACGCCGTCGCCGCCGCCGCCCGCGGCGAGACGGTGCTCGCGCCGGAGGTCCAGGGCGGCCTGGCCACCCAGATCCAGCTGCGCGAGACCGAGGCGCGGCCGGTGCTGAGCCCGCGCGAGCAGGAGATCCTGCGGATGATCGCCGACGGCGGCTCGGCGCCCGAGATCGCCCGGCGGCTGCACCTCAGCCCGTCGACGGTCAAGACCCACCTCCAGAGCCTGTACGAGAAGCTCGGCGTGTCCGACCGCGCCGCGGCGGTCGCCGTCGCCATGCGCGCGGGCCTCCTGGAATGACCGACGTCCAGCACCGGCTCCAGCGGCTCTTCGAGCTGAGCCTCGACGTCCTCTTCGTCCTCGACCGCCAGGGCTGCGTCGTCCTGGTCAGCCCGAGCATCGAGCGGGTGCTGGGGTACTCCCCCGAGGAGATCCAGGGCCGGCGCATCATCGAGCTCGTCCACCCCGACGAGGAGCAGCGCACGCGGGAGCTGTCGGCCGCGCTGCTGGAGCGGGGCGCGCTCGACGGCTTCGAGAACCGCTACCGCCACGCCGACGGCTCCGACGACGGCTTCCTCGACGTGATCCACCCCGACGACCGCGCTCGTGTGGCGGCGGCGATGGCGGAGGCCGTGCGCACGGGCGGCGAGGCGGCCGCGGACTACCGCCTGCCCGGCCCGGACGAGCGCATCCTCCACGGGCGCGTCGAGGCCGAGCTCGGGCCCGACGGCCGCACGCGAATCATGCGCGGGACGGTCCAGGACGTGACCGAGGCGCGCCGCGAGGAGCGGCGTCGCCGGGAGAGCGAGGAGCGGCTGTCCGAGGCCGAGCGGCTGGTCGGCATGGGCAGCTGGGAGTACGACATCAAGCGCGACGACGTGCTCTGGTCCGAGAACCTCTACGCCCTCTGGGGAGCCGAGCCCGGGAGCATGCCGGCGCTGCGGCGCGACGCCTTCTACGCCCGCCTGCAGCCCGAGGAGCGCGAGCGCGTCACGCGGGCGGCGCAGGAGGGTCTCGCGCGCGACGCCCGCTTCGAGGTCAGCTTCGAGCAGCCGACCGAGACGGGGCACGACCGGGTGCTGGTCGTCCGCGGCGAGTACTTCGAGCGCGACGGCCGGCCGATGCTCCGCGGGACCGTGCTCGACGTCACCGCGCAGCGGCGCGCCACGGCCCTGCAGGCCCTCATCGGCCGCCTGGGCCGGCGGGCGCTGGAGAGCGACGACGTCGGGCGCGTCCTGGACCAGGCCTGTGCGATGGTCGCCCAGGCGCTGGGCGCCGGGTTCGCGATCATCCTGGCCGCCCACGAGGACGGCTCGTTGCGGCTCGCGGCCGGCACGGGGCCATCGGAGGCGCGCGACACCCTGATCGTGGAGCCCGGTGCCGCTTCGCCCGCGCTCCACGCGCTCGCGCTGGGCGAACCGGTGGTCGTCTCCGACTGGCGCGACGAGGACCGGTTCGGCTACACCGGGCTCATGGAGAGCCAGGGCGTGCGGTCGAGCGTCGTCGTGCCGATCGGTGGGCGCCACCGCTCCTTCGGCGTCCTGTCGGTGAACGCGCCCGTGCCGTGGAGCATCGACGACGACGACCTGGCGTTCCTCGAGGCGGCGGCCAGCATCCTCGCGGCGGCGATCGACCGGCGCCGTGCCGAGGAGGCCGTCGCCGCGCTCGCCGACGTCCGCGGCCGGCTGGTGGCCGAGACGCTCGACGCCGAGGAGCGCATCCGCCGCTCCATCTCCGAGCAGCTGCACGACGGCGCGCTCCAGGACCTCCTCGCGGCGCGACAGGACCTCGTCGAGGCCGCCGGGGACGAGCCCGGGCGGACCGCGATGATCGGCTACGCCCGCGAGGGCGTCGAGCGCGCCGTCGCGCGGCTGCGCGAGGCCGTCCAGGCGCTGCACCCGATCGTGCTCCAGCACGGCGGCCTCGAGGTCGCCCTGCAGGCGGCGGCCGAGCAGACGGGGCGCACGGGCGGCTTCACGGCACGCGTCGAGGTCGACCCGGAGGCCGCGGGCGTCCGCGACGAGCTCGTCCTGTCGATGGCGCGCGAGCTGCTCACCAACGCCGCCAAGCACGCCGGCGCGACGACCGTCGACGTGGCGGTCCGCCGGTACGACCGCGCGCTCGTGCTCGAGGTGGCCGACGACGGCCGCGGCGCCGACCTCGCCGCCGTGGCCGCGGCACCGCTGGAAGGCCACATCGGCCTGGCGTCGATCGCGCAGCGCGCCGAGGCCGTCGGCGGCACGTTCGAGGTCGAGTCGCCGCCGCGCGGCGGCACGGTGGCCCGCGCGGTGCTTCCGGTGGGTCGCTAGCTCGCCGGCCGCGCGTTCTGCGGCAGCGTCAGCCGCGCGATCAGCGCCCGGTGGTCGGAGTGCGGCACGAGCCGGACGCGCACCCACTCGGGGCGGACGCGCCGGTCGACGAGCACGTGGTCGATCGCCAGCTCGGGCGGGAAGTGGCGGCCGGCGGGCCACGTCATGCGCAGCCCCGCGCCGGTCGCGTCGGCCGCGTCGCGGTAGCCCTCGTCGAGGACCTTGCGCAGCTCGTGGTGGTCGAGCGTCGCGTTGAAGTCGCCCAGCAGCAGCCGCAGCTCGGGGCCCTTCGACGGCGGCGGGATCGCCTGCAGCTGCTTGCGCCAACCGGGCAGGTTGTGGCGGGTCGTCGGCGTCCACGGGTGGATCGCGTGGAGCTCGACGGGGCCGACGCCCGGCAGGCGGATCCGGCCGCCCGGCGGCTCGTTGGGGCCGGGGATGTCGATGGTCGACGCCACGCGCCGGCGCGTGAAGAGCCCCGAGCCGGCGGCGCCCGGCCGCGGGCGCGCCACGCGGTAGGGCAGCTCGCGGCGCAGCCCGGCGGCGTCGAGGCGGCGGACGACCTGCGGCGTCATCTCCTGCAGGCTCAGCACGTCGACGCGCTCCTCGCGCACGAGGCGGACGATCGTCGCCGCGTCGGCGTCGCCGAGGTGGAGGTTGGCGGTCATGACCGTCAGCGTGCGGCCGTCGCGGACCTCCGGCCGCGGGCCCGGCAGCATGCGCGGGACGACCGCGGCGCCCAGCGCGACGGCCGCCGCGGCGGTGACGGCCGCCACCGCCCGGCGGCGCAGCAGCAGCGCGACGGCGAGCGGCAGCACCGAGGTCAGCGCGACGTAGGGCGTGAACGCCATGGCCGGGACGCCCGGCACGCCGCGCTCGAGGCCGAACGTCCGCACCACCGCCCAGGCCACCCACGGCAGCGCGACGAGGGCCGCGGCGATCGTGGCGCCGTGACCGGGACCCGTGTCGCGGAACGCCGCCCGCGCACGGTGCCGGCCGCCGAACGGCCCGTGCCGGCGGTTGCGCCCGCCCGAAAGCGGCGAGAGCCCGCTCACCGAGCGGGCCCTCGACACGAGGACCCGCGAAGCGCGGGCCCTCGACGCTCATCGTGCTCGGCGGCGCTCAGCGGCGTGGCAGGAACTCCGGGACGTCGAGCTCCGTGGCCGCCCGGCGCGGTGCGCGCTCCGGGGACCGCGCCGGCGTGCGCCGCTCGATCCGCGGCTCGCCCACCGGCTCCTCGAGCGGCCGCCGCTCCTGGCGCGCCCGCGGCTTCGGGGCGCCGTAGCGCGTCGCGACCACCGTCACCCACACCTGGTCGTCGAGCTTCTCGTCGACCATGGCGCCGAAGATGATGTTCGCGTCGGGGTGCGCGGCCTCGGCGACCGCCTTGGCGGCCTCGTTGACCTCGAACAGCGACAGGTCCGCGCCGCCCGTGATGGACAGCAGGATCGACCGCGCGCCGTCCATGCTGGTCTCCAGCAGCGGCGAGGAGACGGCCTGCTCGGCGGCCTCGATGGCCCGCCGGTCGCCGTGGCCCATGCCGATGCCCAGCAGCGCGACGCCGGCCTCGGACATGATCGTCCGCACGTCGGCGAAGTCGAGGTTGATGATGCCCGGCAGCGTCACGAGGTCCGAGACGCCCTGGACGCCCTGGCGCAGCACGTCGTCGGCCACGCGGAACGCGTCCACCATCGACGTGTGCTTGTCGAGCACGCTCAGGAGCCGGTTGTTCGGCACCACGATGAGCGTGTCGACCTCCTCGTGCAGCGACTCGATGCCGGTGTCCGCCGCGGTGGCGCGGCGCGTGCCCTCGAAGCCGAACGGCTTGGTCACGATGCCGACCGTCAGGGCGCCGACCTCGCGGGCGATGCGCGCCACGATCGGCGCCGCGCCCGTGCCGGTGCCGCCGCCGGCGCCGGCCGCGATGAACACCATGTCGCTGCCCTTGAGCAGGGCCTTGATCTTGTCGTACTCCTCCATCGCGGCCTGGCGGCCCAGGTCCGGGTTGGACCCGGCGCCCAGGCCGCGCGTGACCTGCGGGCCGATGTGGAGCGTGACGTCGGCCGAGGACTGCTGCAGCGACTGCAGGTCCGTGTTGATCGCGAGGAACTCGACCCCGGCGACCTCGGCCTCGACCATGCGGTTGACGGCGTTGACGCCGGCGCCGCCGACGCCGACCACCCGGATGATCGGCTTGCCGACCTCGGGCGCCGCCGGAGCGCCCCACGCCGGCTCCCCGGCGGAGCGCGCGTAGGGGTCGGGCGCGGGCACGTAGGGCTCGGGCTCGGGCCGCGCCGGGGCCGGCGGGGCCATGATGTCGTCCGGGATCTCGCTGGAGAACGCGTGGCGCAGCCGCTCCTGCGGCGTGGGCACGCGCGGGGCCTCGCGGACCTCGGGCTGCGCGTGCGCGCCCAGCGACGGGTGCGGGTAGCCGGACTCGCGCGGGTGGGGCGGCGGCTCGGCCGCACGGCGCTCGGCCGGCGGCTCCTCGGCCCGCGGCTCGAGGCCGCGCTGCTCGGCGGTCGGCAGCGGCGGCTGCTCGGGCACCTGGCGGCGCGGTTCCTCGCGGCGGCCGGCGGCGGTGGCCGGCGGGACCTCGGGGAGCTGCGTCTGCTCGGCGCGCGGCTGCTCCGCGGGCGTCGCCTCATCGTTGCGGGGCTCGCCCTCGGGCGTCCCCTCGTCGGTGCGGCGGAAGAGGGCGGCCAGCGGCCCCTCCCTCATGCTGGCCCGCTTACCGCTTGCCATTGGCGAGAACCTCCTTCGCGAGATCGCGATAGGACTGGGCGGCCATCCCGTCCGGATCGTACTTGAGCACCGACATGCCCTTCACGGGCGCCTCCGCGAAGCGGATCGTCTTCTTGATCCGCGAGGCGAAGACCCGGTCCCCGAAGTTCTCCTCCAGGATCTCGATGGCCTCCTTGGCGTGGACGGTGCGGGTGTCCATGAGCGTCGGCAGGATGCCCTCGATGTCCACGTCCGGGTTCAGGTTCTCGCGGATCATCTGGAGGGTGTTCTGGAGCTGGATGAGCCCCCGCATGGAGAGATACTCGCACTGGACGGGGACGATCACCTTGTCGGCCGCCGTCAGCGCGTTGATCGTCAGCAGCCCGAGGCTGGGCGGCGTGTCGATGCAGACGAAGTCGTAGTCCTCCGCGATCGGCCGCAGGGCGCGCTGGAGCGAGCGCTCGCGCCCGATCTGGGCCGACATGGCGATCTCGGCGCCCGCGAGGTCGATCGACGCGCACGCGATGTCCACCTCGCGCTTGCGGATCACCTCGCGGATGGAGGTTCCGTGGACGAGCACGTCGTACATCGACGTCTCGACCGTGTCGGGGTCGATGCCCTGCGACATGGTGAGGTTGCCCTGCGGGTCCATGTCGATGCACAGGACGCGCTTCCCCTTCTCGGAGAACGCGACGGCGAGGTTCAACGTGGTCGTCGTCTTGGCCACGCCGCCCTTCTGGTTCGCGAAGGCGATGACCTTGGGCCTCTTCTGGGTGTCCACGGACGCGGTATTCGGAGCGCCGGGCCGCGTTCCTTCCGCCGCACGCGCACCTAGCATGGCCCGCGGATGCTCGCGCACCGGGACGAGGTGGAGCACCACTACGTCCTCGACGTCGCCCGCGGGTCCGTCGTCGCGCCCGCCCGCGACGGGCGTGGCGCACTCCTTCTGGGCCGGCGAGGGCGGCCTGGAGTGACTACGCGCGGACGTCCACGCGCGGACGTCCCGGGTCGTCGTCGGCGACGGCCTCGGCCACCAGCGCCTCGGTGACCTCCTCGAGGTGCAGCGCCCGCGGCGGACGGTCGAACATCCGCTGCCAGAGGAGCGCCAGCGCCCGCGTCGGCTCATGGCTGATCGCGTTGGCCATGGTGCGACACCCATCGACCCCGCCGGGGCGATCTTGAGCAGCAGGGTCCTCTGCTGGACGCGGGTAGGGTCCGCGCGGCATGCGCGAGCTCCTGGCCAGGCCGCTGCTGGTCGTGACCGGCAAGGGCGGCGTCGGCAAGTCGACGGTGGCGGCCGCCCTCGGACTGGCGGCCGCGCGGCGCGGCCTGCGGGCGGTCTCGCGCGCGCTCGCGGGCAGCGGCGCGCCGTCGACGTTCGTGGAGCGCAGCGTCGCCGACGGGCTGAGCCACATCTCGATCGACCCGGAGTCCGCGCTGGAGGAGTACCTGCGCGACCAGCTGCCGCGCGGCGTGGCCGAGGTGATCGGCGGCAGCCGGACGTTCTCCTACCTGGCGGCGGCCACCCCGGGGCTGCGGGAGCTGCTGACGATCGGCAAGGTCTGGGAGCTGGCCCAGCCCGACCGCCGCACGCCGGGCGCCGCGCCCTACGACGTGGTGGTGCTCGACGCGCCCGCCACCGGCCACGGCGTCGCGATCCTCGGCGCGCCCCGGACGTTCGCCGAGGCCGCCCGGGTGGGCCCGGTGGCCCGGCAGGGCCGTACCATCCACGAGATGCTCAGCGACCCCGCGCGGACGGGCATCGTGGCGGTGACCACGCCCGAGGAGATGCCGGTCAACGAGGCGCTCGAGCTGCCCGCGCGGCTGGAGGAGGCCGTCGGCCGGGGCCTGTCGGCGGTCGTCGTCAACGGCATGCTGCCGCGGCGCTTCACGGGCCCGGAGGTCGAGCGCCTGCAAGCCGCCGGGCCTTCCACGCCGGTGCACGCCGCGCTGGCCGATGCCGCCCGCGCCCGCTCCCAGCGCGGCGAGTGCGAG
>JACRMD010000295.1 GCA_016215085.1 Solirubrobacterales bacterium
GGCCTCGGCGGCGCTGGAGATCGACAGGGCGACCTCCTCGATGCGGCGGCGCTGGTCGTTGATCGACTCGGCGATCTCCTCGGCGCGCGTCGCCGACGCGCAGGACGCCTCCGACAGCCGTGCGCTGACGCCCTCGGTCTCCTTGGCGCGCTGCGACGACGCCTCGACGACGTCGGCGCCGCGCTGGGCGGCCACGACGGCCTCGCGGGTGGCGACGTCGATCTAGCCGAGGATCTCGTCCACCGCGGCGGTCGACTCGCGCGAGCGCTCGGCCAGCGCGCGGACCTCCTCGGCGACGACCGCGAAGCCGCGGCCGTGCTCGCCGGCGCGGGCGGCCTCGATCGACGCGTTGAGCGCCAGCATCTTGGACTGCTCGGAGAGGTCGTCGACGGCCTTGGTGATCTCGCCGATCTGGCGGACGCGCTCCGACAGCGTGGCGACGCCCTCGGCGGTCGAGCCGACCTCGGTGCGGATCCGCTCCAGCGAGCCGAGGATCTCGCGCAGGGACGTCGCGCCCTCCTCGGTGAGCTCGAGCGACGCGAGCGCCTCGCCGGCGACGTCGCGCGCCTCCTCGGCGGTGCGGGTGGCGACCTCTGCCGCGGCGGCGACGGCCTCGTTGGCCGACTCCATCGCCGCCGACTGCTGGGCGGCGGCCGCGGTGTTGCGGGTCACGGTGTCGCGGATCTCGTCGGCGCTGCCCGACACGGTGCGGGCGCCCTCGCGGACCTCGCCGGTCATCGCGGTGACGGTCTCCAGCGCGCGCCGGCGGGCCTCGCCGCTCTCCTCGAGCTCGCGCACCGTGGCGTCGAGCTCGTTCTGGCGGGCGTCGAGCTCGGCGTTGCGCGCCTCGAGCACCTCGGCCTGGACCTCGGCGAGCTTCCAGCTGGCGGCCAGGGCGACGATCTCGGCCACGACGAAGCCGGCGTGCACGAGCGTGGTGCCCAGCGTGCGGGTGAAGCCCTCGTCGTGCGGAAACACGGCGTCGGGCACGAGCAGCGCGAAGCCCAGGTGGTGCACGACGACGTAGACGACCGAGAGGACGAACGGGCGCCAGTCGCCGTAGAGGCCGATGATCGGCAGCACCACGAAGAAGTGGAAGTGCGCGGCGATGGCGCCCTCGGCGACGTGGGTGACCAGCGCCGAGCACGTGACCAGGCCGACGGCGGCGATGCACGAGAGCGCGACCTGCGACAGCTTCGCGCGCGAGGCGGCGACGGCGAAGGTCAACGGGATGATCGCCTCGACGGCCGAGTGCCACAGCGGCAGGCCCTGGGCGAGCGCGAAGACGAAGAGCGCCGGCGCGTGCAGGGCGATGACGGCGACGATGGCGCGGTGGCGGGGCAGCCACTCCTCCGCGGGGAGGCCCCGGAGCTTGGGCAGGACGGCGAGGACGCGGCTCATGCCCCCACGGTCGTCCGGCCGACCCCAAGATTGAGCGCAACTGCGACAGTCAGACGGCGAAGGCCTCGGGGACGGACAACGCCTCGAACGCCCGGATGCAGTACCGGTCGGTCATGCCGGCGATGTAGTCGGTCACCCGCTGGGCCGTGTCCGCGCCGGGCGCGCCGCCGCCGTCGGGCAGGCGCGCCGGGTCCTCGGCGAAGTGGTCGAACAGCGTCCGGACCACGCGCTCGATCTTGAGGTGCTCGCGGCGGGCCGGCTCGCCGAGGTAGACGTGCTCGAACATGAACGTCCGCAGCTCGGCCATCGCCGCGCCCGCGCGCTCGCCCTGGACGACGTCCTGGGCGGCGTCGGAGTGCTCCACGAGGTCGTGCACCAGCGCGTCGATCCGGTGCGAGCCGGTGTCACCGAGGACGGCGATCGGCTCGCGCGGCAGATCGGCCTCGTCGAGGACCCCCGCGCGCACGGCGTCGTCGATGTCGTGGTTGATGTAGGCGATGCGGTCGACCAGCCGGACGATCCGGCCCTCGAGCGTGCGCGGCATCGGCGCCCGGCCCGAGTGGCAGACGATCCCGTCGCGGACGTCGTCGTTGAGGTTCAGGCCCTGGCCCTCGCGCTCGAGCACGTCGACGACCCGCAGCGAGTGCTCGTAGTGGCGGAACTCGCGGCCGTAGCGTTCCTGCAGGCAGCGGTCGAGCACCGCCTCGCCGATGTGCCCGAAGGGCGAGTGGCCGAGGTCGTGGCCCAGGCCGATGGCCTCGGTGAGGTCCTCGTTGAGCCGCAGCGCCCGCGCGACGGTGCGCGAGACCTGCGTGACCTCGAGCGTGTGGGTCAGGCGCGTGCGGTAGTGGTCGCCCTCGGGCGCGACGAAGACCTGGGTCTTGTGCTTCAGGCGCCGGAACGCCTTGCAGTGCACGATGCGGTCGCGGTCGCGCTGCAGCGGCGTGCGCAGGCCGCAGTCGGGCTCGGGGACCGCCCGCCGCGCGGGGTAGCTGCGCGCCGCGTACGGCGCGAGCTGCTCGGCCTCGAGGCGCTGGATGCGCGCCGCGTAGCCGTCGGCGACGGGGCCCGGTGCCTGCTGGACGTCCACCCCCTCAGGGTACGCGGCGCTACGGTCAGCCGATGCGCGCCATCACCGCCCCCGACGCCGCGTTCGCCGACGTCCCCGAGCCCGAGCCGCTGCACCACGAGGCCCTCGTCGAGGTCCGGGCCTTCAGCCTCAACCGGGGCGAGCTGCGCCAGCTGCAGGTCCGCGAGCCCGGCGGCGTGGTCGGCTGGGACGTCGCCGGCGTGGTGGCCCGCGCGGCCGCCGACGGCAGCGGCCCGCCGGAGGGCGCGCGCGTCGTCGGCCTCCTCCCCGGCGGCGCGTGGGCGCAGCGGGCCGCGGTCCCCACCCGCGACCTCGCTGAGCTGCCCGACGCGGTGTCCTTCGAGCAGGCGGCGTGCCTGCCGGTCGCCGGGATCACCGCGCTCCTGTCGCTGGAGCTCATCGGCAGCGTCGTCGGGCGCCGCGTGCTCGTCACCGCCGCGTCGGGCGGCGTCGGCCGGCTTGCCCTGCAGCTCGCCCGCGACGCGGGCGCCGAGGTCACCGCCTTCGCGCGGCGCACCGAGGGGCTCGTCGAGCTCGGCGCCGATCACGTGGTGAGCGAGCTGGGCGATGAGCGCTACGACGCGGTGATCGACGGCGTCGGCGGCCCCGTGCTGGCCGACGCGATCCGGCACGCCGCGCCGTTCGCGACCGTGGTGAGCTTCGCCTCGACCGTCCCGGACGACGTCGCCTTCAACGCCCGCGACCTCTTCGGCCAGTGCACGACGCTGCGCGGGCTGTTCGTCTTCCTCGAGCTGAGCCGCCGCGGCGGCGCCGCGCCCCACCTCCGGCGGCTCGCCCGCCGCGTGGCCGACGGCCGCCTGGACCCGCAGGTCGACCGCGCGGTGGCGTGGGACGAGGCCGAGACGACGATCGCGGCGCTGCGCGACGGCGACATCAGGGGGAAGGCGGTCCTGACCGTGCCCGCCGCCTGAGCGCGCGGAACGCGAAGGGGTCCTCGTGGGTGCGCTGCTCGGTCCACGGGTCCCCGTCGTTGTGGTAGCCGTTGCGCTCCCAGTAGCCGGGCTCGTCCGAGGCGCGCACCTCGATCGACGACACCCACTTCGCCGACTTCCACAGGTAACGCGAGGGCACCAGCAGGCGCGCCGGCCCGCCGTGGTCGCGCTCCAGCGGCCGGCCCTCGGCCGTGTGGCAGATCAGCACGTCGTCGTCGCGCAGCGCCTCGAGGGGCAGGTTGGTGGAGTAGCCGCCGAAGCAGTGCACCAGCGCGTGCGTGGCGTCGGCGCGCGGGCGCGCGCGCTCGAGCAGGTCGCGCACGCGCACGCCCGCGAGCGGCACGTCGAACTTCGACCAGCGCGTGACGCAGTGCAGGTCGGAGACCTGCTCCACCTGCGGCAGCGCCAGCAGCTCGTCCCAGCGCAGCGCGTAGGGCTCCTCGACCTCGCCGTAGAAGGCCAGCGACCACGTCTCCAGCGCCACGTCCGGCGCCGGGCCGACGGTCAGCACCGGCCACTTCAGGGTCGGCGACTGGCCGGGCGGCAGGCGGCCGGGGTCGATGCCGAGCTTGGCGGCGCGCCGACGGCCACGGTCCCCGAACGCGCGCGAGGTCAGGCTCACCGGTGCTCGAGGTCCGGGTCGCGGTCGCGGATCGCGGCCTGCGCGGCGGCGACCCGCGCGACCGGGACGCGGAACGGCGAGCACGACACGTAGTCGATGCCCGAGTGGTGGAAGAAGTCGATCGAGTCCGGGTCTCCCCCGTGCTCGCCGCAGACGCCGAGCTTGAGCTCGTTCTTGGTCTTGCGCCCCAGCCACGCGCCCATGCGCACCAGCTGGCCGACGCCCGGCCCGTCGAGCGTCTCGAACGGCGAGCGGTCGAAGACCTTCATCTCGATGTAGCGCGCGAGGATGCGGCCCTCGATGTCGTCGCGCGAGAAGCCCAGCGCGGTCTGCGTCAGGTCGTTGGTGCCGAACGAGAAGAAGTCGGCCTCGTGGGCGATCTCGTCGGCGCGCAGGCACGCGCGGGGGAGCTCGATCATCGTGCCGATCGAGTAGTCCTCGCCGCGGGTGAGGTGGTGCTCGGAGGCGACGCGCTCGGTCAGCTCGCGCAGCAGCTCGAGCTCGCGGCGGTAGTCGACCAGCGGGATCATCACCTCGACGTGCACGTCGACGTCGCGCTCGCGGGCGGCGCGCACCGCGGCGAAGATCGCGCGCAGCTGCATCTCGTAGATCGCCGGGTACAGGATCCCGAGGCGGACGCCGCGGGTGCCCAGCATCGGGTTGACCTCCTGCAGCGCGCGCACGCGGTCGAAGGTGTGCTCGAGCTCGTCGAGGTCGTCGGAGCGCTCGATCCGCGCGCGCTCGACCTCCTGCTCGACGTCGTGGGCCTTGGGCAGGAACTCGTGCAGCGGCGGGTCCAGCAGGCGGATGGTGACCGGCAGGCCGTCCATCGCGGAGAAGAGGCCCTCGAAGTCCTCCTGCTGGAGCGGCAGCAGCGCGTCCAGGCAGCGGCGGCGCTCGTCGTCGTCCTCGGCGAGGATGACCTGGACCATCTTGTCGTGACGGTCCTCGCCGAAGAACATGTGCTCGGTCCGGCAGAGGCCGATGCCCTCGGCGCCGAACTCGCGCGCCTTGGCCGCGTCCTCGGGCGTGTCGGCGTTCGTGCGGATCTTCAGCGTGCGCAGCTCGTCGGCCCACGCGAGGACCGTGCGGAACTGGTCGCCGACCTCCGGGTCGACGAGCGGCACGTCGTCGGTGGTGATGCAGCCGGTGGTGCCGTCGATGGCCACCAGGTCGCCGCCGCGCAGCACGACCTCGCCGCCCTTGCGGACCTCGCACGCGCGCACGTCGATCTCCAGGTCGCCCGCGCCGGTGACCGCCGGGACGCCCATGCCGCGCGCCACCAGCGCGGCATGCGAGGCCTTGCCGCCCTCGGAGGTCAGCACGCCCTTGGCGGCGTGGAAGCCCGCAACGTCGTCGGCCTCGGTGAACGGGCGCACGAGGATGACGTCGCGACCGTCGGCCGCGGCCTGCACCGCGTCCTCGGCGAAGAACACCACCTCGCCCTTGCCGGCGCCCGGCGACGCGGCCACGCCCTTGGCCAGGACCTCGTAGCCGGCGTCGGGGTCGAAGGTCGGGTGCAGCAGCGCGTCGAGCTTCTCGGCGTCGATGGTCGCCAGCGCCGCCGCCTTGTCGAGCAGCCCCTCCTCCACCGCGTCGACCGCGAAGCGCACCGCCGCCTGCGCGGGGCGCTTGGCGTTGCGCGTCTGCAGCATGTACAGCCTGCCCTCTTCGACCGTGAACTCGGTGTCCTGCATGTCGCCGTAGTGCTGCTCGAGCGTGCGCAGGATGTCCATCAGCTGCTGGTGGACCTCGGGCTGCCAGTCCTTGAGCTCGCGGATGTCCCTCGGGGTGCGCACGCCGGAGACGACGTCCTCGCCCTGGGCGTTGGGCAGGAAGTCGCCCGACGGCTCGGGCTCGCCGGTGACCTCGTCGCGGCTGAACGCCACGCCGCTGCCCGACGTGTCGCCCTTGTTGCCGAAGACCATCTGCTGGACGTTGACCGCGGTTCCCCACTCGTCGGGGATGCGGTTGATGCGCCGGTACTCGACCGCGCGCCGGCCGGTCCACGAGTCGAAGACCGCCTCGATCGCCCCGCGCAGCTGGTCCTGCGGGTCCTGGGGGAAGTCGTAGAAGCCCTTGAAGGTCGCGGTGAGCTCGCGCAGCGCGCCGGCGTCGAGCTCGGTGTCGTCCTTGACGCTCCGCTCCTTCTTGGCGGCCTTGATCGCGTCCTCGAACTTCTCGCCCTCGACCCCGGCGACCACGTTGCCGTACATCTGCACGAAGCGGCGGTAGGAGTCCCAGGCGAAGCGCTCGTTCTCGGTCTTGCGCGCCAGGCCCTCGACCGACCGGTCGTTGAGGCCGAGGTTCAGGACGGTGTCGAGCATGCCGGGCATCGACTCGCGCGCGCCGGAGCGCACCGAGACCAGCAGCGGGTCCTCGGGGTCGCCGAGCTTCTTGCCCGCGTGCTCCTCGAGGCGCTTGAGCGCGTCGGCGACCTGCTCGTCCAGGCCGTCGGGGAAGCCGTCGCCCTTCATGTAGGCCACGCACGCCTCGGTGGTGATGGTGAACCCGGCGGGCACCTTGTCGGCCCCGAGGATCCGCGTCATCTCCGCGACGTTCGCCCCCTTGCCGCCGAGCAGGTCGCGCATCTCGCGCGAGCCCTCCGCGAAGTCGTAGACCCACTGCGTCCCCACGGCCGTCCCCATGGCGCGGAGAGCCTATCCGGCGATCGCCGCGCGCAAACGGACGTGCGCGTGGTGCTCGACGGTCTCGTTGATCGCGCGCTCGGCCAGGCGCAGCGCGCGGGGCGACGCCGCCGGCGCGTCCCGCAGCGGGGCGGCCAGCGCGCCAGTCAGGAACACGTGCGCCTCCTCGGGCAGCGGGAAGGACCCCGCCTCGCACGCGGTGCACACGATGCCGCCGGCGGCGCCGCTGAAGCCGGCCACGTGGTCGCGGTCCCCGCACGAGGCGCAGGCCGAGAGCTGCGGCGCGAAGCCGCCGGCGACCAGGAGCTTGAGGCGGAACGCGAGCTGGTTCTGGTGCGAGGCACGTCCGGGATCGTCATCCAGCAGGGCCAGCTCGTTGCACAGCAGGTGGAAGACGGGCGGGTGCGGGTCGTCGGTCTCGAACAGGCGCGCGACCGCGTCGCACGCCC
>JACRMD010000296.1 GCA_016215085.1 Solirubrobacterales bacterium
CGCCGTTGAGCGCCTCGGCGGTGCCGATGAGGTGCTCGAGCAGCCCGTCCTCCGCCACGGCGCTCGCGGCGTCGCGCACGATCTCGGCCAGGCGATGGGCCCCGAGCCGCTCCGTGCCGTCGCCGACGCGGCCCTCGATCAGCCCGTCGGTGTAGAGCAGCAGCCGCCACGGGTCGGCGCCGAGCGCCACCTCGACGCTCGGCCACAGCATCGAGGGCAGCACGCCCAGCGGCGGGCGCGAGCCGCCGCCGGGCAGGCTCGCCACGCCGTCGCCGGAGAGCAGCAGCGGCGGCGGGTGGCCGGCCAGCCGCAGCGTCGCGCTGCGCCGGTCGGGCGCGACCGACACCATGCACGCGGTCGCGAAGAGGTCGTCGGTGTGGCGCTCGTGGACCAGCAGCTCCTGCAGCGTCGCGAACAGGTCGTCGGGCTCGCGGCCGCCGAGCACGAGCGTGCGCCACGCGATCCGCAGGCACACGCCGAGCGCCGCCTCGTCGGGGCCGTGGCCGCAGACGTCGCCGACCATCGCGTGCACCGTGCCGTCGGCGACCTGCACCACGTCGTAGAAGTCGCCGCCCAGCAGCGCGCGCCGCTGGCCGGGCCGGTAGCCGGAGACGACCTCGAGCTCGGGGTCGAAGACCAGCGGGCGGGGCAGGAGCCCTCGCTGCAGGCGCGCGTTCTCGTCGGCCATGAGCTTGGCCGCGCGCAGCTCGCGGTGCGACGCCTCGACGCGCTTGCGCTCGACCGCGTAGCTGATGGCGCGCGCGAGCTCGTCGGGGCCGACGCGGCCCTTCACGAGGTAGTCCTGCGCGCCGGCGGCCACGGCGTCGATGGCGCGCTGCGTGTCGTCCAGGCCCGTGAGCACGAGCACCGCGGTGTCGGGCGCGGCGTCGCGCACGCGCTCGAGGGCGTCGAGCCCCATCGCGTCGGGCAGCCCGAGGTCCAGCAGCACGCAGGCCGGGCCCGCGGCGAGCGCGGGCAGCGCCTCGGCGATCGTCCGGGCCCGCGCCAGCCGCCCGTCGAGCCCCGCCTCCTCCAGGAGGTCCTCGACGAGGAGGGCGTCACCGTCGTCGTCCTCGACGAGCAGGATGGTCGTGGGCACCTGGGGCATCGAGGGACCGCTCGGCGCGCAACCTAGCGCACCCCGGCACCATGTCGCCGATGCTCGACGTTCCCTCCGCGGCCCGCGCCCTGCTGGACGGCAACTGGCGCGAGGGCGACTACCGCGGCCGCCACTACGCGTTCTCGGTGCCGAGCCCGCGCAGCTATCCGTGGCAGTGGTACTGGGACTCGGGCTTCCATGCGATCGTCCGCCGCCGCTACGACCCGCCGCGGGCCCGCGCCGAGCTCGAGACGCTGCTGGCCGCGATGGAGCCCGACGGGTTCGTGGGCCACACGATCCTCTGGGGCCACCCGCTGCCGCTGGACCGGGCCGTCCGCTACAACATCGCCTCGCGCGCCGACCTCATGACGCGCACGATCCAGCCGCCGCTGCTGGCGTGGGCCTGGGCGTGGGCGGTCGGCGACCCGGCCGAGGAGCCCCGCATCGCCCGCCACCACGCCTGGCTGCGCGAGCACCGCGACCTCGACGGCGACGGGCTGCTGTGGCTCGTCCAGCCCGACGAGTCGGGCCTCGATGCCTCCCCGAAGTTCGACCGCGTGTGGGGCCGGCTGGCCCAGGGCCGCCCGCTCTTCCCGCTGCTGATCCACCGCAACCGGCGGCTCGGGTTCGACGCGCGCCGCATCGCCGCGGCCGGCCACCCGGTGCTCTGCGAGGTGGTGACCAACGTGATGTGGTCGCTCTCCGAGCAGGCGCTCGGCCGGCCCTCCCCCACACCCCGCCTGGTTGAGCGCCTCTGGCACGAGGAGGCCGGCCGCTTCCTCGACGCCACCCGTGGGGCCAGGCCCCTTCATGAAGGGGCCAGGCCCCTTAACAAACAAGCTGTACGTGAAGGGGCCAGGCCCCTTAACAAACAGGCTGTACGTGAAGGGGCCAGGCCCCGGACGTGGGACACGTTCGCGCCGCTGGCGCTGCCGGATCTCCCCGATGAGATCGCCGAGCGGCTGGTCGCGGAGCTGCTGCGACCGCGGTGGCGGGATGCGGTGCCGCTGGCGTCGGTCGCGCTGGACGACCCGGCGCACTCCACCCGGGAGACGTGGTGGGGCCGCCACCGCCACTGGCGCGGGCCGTCGTGGGTCAACAGCGCGTGGCTCGTGTCGCTCGGGCTGCGGCGGCTGGGCCTCGACGCCGAGGCCGACCGCATGGCCCGCGAGCTCGTGCGGGTGGTGGAGCGCGAGGGCTTCCGCGAGTACTACGAGGCGCGGACCGGCCGGGGCATGGGCGCCCGCGAGTTCGGGTGGTCGGCGCTGCTGTGGGAGCTGGTCGACCCGGAGCCGGCGCCGCGGGCGCCGGCTCCGGGTCGTGGCAGCGCGGCTAGCTCTGGACGACCGGCAGCGTGAAGCCGCCGCTGCGGGCGCCCTCGGCCAGCTCGGCCTCGAGCTGGGCGGCCTCGGAGCGGAAGCGCTCGACGTTGGCCAGCTTGATGTCCTCGTAGCCGCGGACGACGTCGGGCAGGCCGGCGATGCGCGCGACCGTGCCGTGCGTCGCCGGGGTCAGCCGCGCCAGCGCGCGGTCCACGAGCTCGCGGTACTCGCCCGGCAGCTCCCGCTCGACGCGGCGGACCTCCGCCTTGCCGAACGGGTCCAGCGCGGTGCCGCGCAGGCGGCGCATCCGGTACAGCGTGCGGAACGCCGGCGTGAACCACGGGCCGAGCTTGAGCTTGCGCTCCAGGCCCATCGCGCGCAGCAGCGGCGGGTGGAGCATGTAGTACACCTTGGCGCCCTCGCCGAACGTGCTCGCGACCTTCGCGCGCTCGACCGCGTCGAGGTGCAGCCGGGCGACCTCGTACTCGTCCTTGTAGGACAGGAGCTTGTAGAGGCCGCGCGCGTAGGCCTCGGCCACCGCGGTCTCGCCGGGCGCGCCGCGCCGACGCTCCTCCGCCGCGACGCGCAGGACGTCCTCGGCGTAGGTGCGCGCGAGCCCGGCGTCCTGGTAGGCCACCAGGTCGCTCACGCGGACCTCGAGCAGCCGCCGCAGCTCGCCCTCGGCGCCGGTGGCGTCGACGATCTCGCGGGCGACGCCGGAGACCTCGGGCTCGGGCTCCTTGGGGTCGAGCACCTCGGCGATGAGCTCGGGCGCCACGACGGCGGCCCGGCCCCACGCGAACGCGGCGAGGTTCTTCTCGACCGCCGCCCCGTTGAGGCGGATGGCCTGCTCCATCGCCGCGAGCGAGACCGGCAGGGCGCCGGCCTGGAACGCCGCGCCCATGAGCAGCGTGTTGGTCGGCATGTGGTCGCCGAACAGGGCGATCGACAGCGCCTCGGCGTCGACGTAGACGTTGTCGTCCGCGCGCGTGGCCGCGTCGATCGACTTCACGTTGCGCTCGAGCGCCGGGAAGCGCACGCCCGTGTCGGTGACCATCGCGGCGGTCGGCACCTTGTGGGTGTTGACCACGGCGATCGTGCGCTCGCCGTCGGCGACGACCAGGTTCTTCGGGTTGGCCGCGCCGAGCAGGTCGAAGCCCAGCAGCAGGTCGGCCGCGCCGGCCGAGGCCTTGTTGGAGCCCTCGATGCGGTCGCGGGCGATCCGCACGTCGGAGACCACCGGGCCGCCCTTCTGCGACAGGCCGGTCTGGTCGAGCCCGAAGCAGTGCTTGCCGTCGAGCATCGCGGCCATCTGCAGGATCTGCGAGACGGTCACGACGCCGGTGCCGCCGACGCCCGGCATGCGCACCAGGAAGTCGTCGCGCGGGACCTTGAGCACCGGGTCGGGCAGGTCGACCGGCGGCATCGTGATCTCGGGCTTGGCCGCGGCCTTGCCCGGCTTGACC
>JACRMD010000297.1 GCA_016215085.1 Solirubrobacterales bacterium
GCCGGGTCCCCCACCCGCGCCGGCATCGTGCGGACGAAGCCCGCCACGCGGGCGACGGACAGCTGGCGCGCGGCGTCGTCCGCCAGCCGCGCGTCGGCCTCGAGGTCCCGCAGGCTCATGGGACGACCCTCGCCGGCCAGCACGGCCAGCAGGTCACACGAGCTGCTGCGAAACGGATCAGGATCGGTCAAGTGCGGGCCCTCCCCAGAGCCTTGGCCGGCGCCTCCCGCGCCGCGGCGGATCTTGCAGCAGGGGTGCGGGTATCCGCACCACCTTCCAGACAGTGCACGGGTTCGCTACCGAACCTGCACAACTTCCCGGCGCATCCCATCGGGGCCAGGCCCCTTCATGAAGCTCATGTTGAGTGCCTGGCCCCTTCATGAAGCTGGTGTTGGGGGCCTGGCCCCTTCATGTGACGGCCGTCACAGTGCTCCTGAACGTCTGGTCAGTACCGTCCGGCCATGGCCGCCACGACGCCGGCTCCGTCGCCCACGGATGCCATCAGCTACGACGACCTCTACGCGCGCTGGGAGCGGGGCAACTGGCGCGCCACCGAGATCGACTTCACCCAGGACGCGGTGGACTGGCGCGAGAAGCTCACGGACGAGCAGCGCCGCAGCGCGCTGTGGCTCTACACCCTGTTCTTCCACGGCGAGGACTCCGTCGCCGACAACCTGAGCCCGTACGTCGACGCGGCCCCGCTGGAGGAGCAGAAGTACTTCCTCACCACCCAGCAGGTCGACGAGGCGCGCCACAGCGTCTTCTTCCACCGGTTCATGCGCGAGGTCGTCGGCGTCGGCGGCACCGACGTGGCGAGCACGCTGCGCGCGACCGCGCCGGAGATCACCTGGGGCCACCGGATGGTGTTCTCGCGCCTGGACCGCATGGCCGACGAGCTGCGGGCGGACCGCTCGAAGCGGCAGCTGGCCGCCGCGGTCACGCTGTACCACGTCGTCGTCGAGGCGAGCCTGGCCCAGCCCGGCCAGCACATGATCGAGCGCTACCTCGAGGAGTACGACCTCCTGCCCGGCTTCCGGTCCGGGATGCGCAACGTCGCCCTCGACGAGCAGCGCCACATCGGCTTCGGGGTCAAGCTGCTGGCCGACCTCTACAAGGAGGACCCGGGCCCGGTCCAGGACGCGATCGTCGGCGTGCTGCGCGAGACGCTGCCGTGGACCGCGCTGGTCGCCAAGCCGCCGGCGTGGGACGACACCTACACGACGTGCTTCGGCTTCACCCTCGACGACCTCGGCGAGGAGGGCGCGCGGTCGCTGGAGCAGAAGCTGCGGGCGATCGGCCTGCCGGTGGACGACCTGCCGGGCTTCCCGATGGACATGTCCATCTCGCCGCGCGAGCGGGCGCGGCGCGGCATGAAGCTCGCCCGCTGCGGCTTCTTCGGCCCGGAGGGCCCGGTGGTCCGCGACCCCGAGGCGATCGAGATCCTCTTCGACTCGATGGCGCGCACCGCCGACCCGAGCGCCGTGCGCCCGGGCACGACGATCCAGTGGGACTTCACCGACCACGAGGCGTGGCACCTCGTCCTCGACGGCCGCGCCAGCGCGCACCGCGGGCCCGCCGCGTCGCCCGACCTGCGCCTGCGGGTGTCGCTGGACGACTTCGTCGACGTCACCGCCGACCGCGCGGACCCGCTACGCCTCGTGCTGCGCGGACGCCTGCGGCCGCGGGGCGACCTGCGCGTCCTGGCCCGGATGCCGCGCGTGTTCCCCGGCTAGGGCTAGGGCTCGGTCAGCAGCGCGACGACGGCCGCGGCGCCGGCGTCGATGGCCTGGTCGTGCGGGCGGCCGGGCTCGCCGAGCATGCGCAGCGCCAACCCGTCGCCCAGCCCGAGCAGCAGCTCGGCCACGGCCTCGGGCGCCGCGCGCAGGTGCAGCACGCCCTCCTCGTGCTTGGCGGCGAGGACCGCGGCGACCGACTCGCGCGTGCGGCGCACGAGCTCGGCGAACTCGGCGGCGATCTCCTCGTTGCGGCGCGAGAGCGTGAAGAACTCGAACATCAGCGTGAGGAACTCGGTGTCCTCGCGCACGGCCGTCTCCAGCGAGGCGCGCAGCAGGCCCACGAAGTCGGCGGCCGACGAGGCGCTGGCCAGCTGCTCGTCGAGCTGGGCCATCCGCAGGTCGGTGTCGCGCCGCACGACCTCGGCCAGCAGCCGCTCCTTGGTCGCGAAGTAGTAGTGCAGCAGGCCGCGGGAGACGCCCGCCTCGCGCGCCACGTGGTCGAACGTCGACCCCGCGACGCCGCGGGTCGCGACCGAGGACCGCATCGCGTCGACGATCCGCTGGGCCTTCTCGCCGCTGAGCTGCGAGCGCTGGGTGGCCGCCTCCATGGGCGCGATCGTAGCTGGCCGACCAGCCAGCGGCCCACGCGCCACGGCGAGGGACCGGGTCGGGCGTCCCCGGGCGGGCGGTCCCACAACGACGAAGGGGCGCCGCGAGGCGCCCCTTCGTGCAAGCCGGATGCGTGGCGCGCTACGCCGTGGCGGTGGCCGTCGGCGTCGACGCCGGGGTGGTGGTCGACGTGTAGTCGAACTCCTCCTCCGCGCCGAACAGCAGGTCGAGCACCTTGTTGCGCAGGTCGCTGGAGACCGCGATCGCCAGCCCGCCCGCGACCGCCAGCAGCAGGAGCTTGCGCCCGGCGCCGCCCTTGCGCTTCTTGCGCTTGGGGCCCTCGCGCAGCGCGGTCGCCGCGTCCTTCAGCGCGTCGCCCGCGGTCTGGAGGTCCTTCTGGAACTTCTTGTCGTCCATGACGACCTTGGCCGGCGCCTTGCCGTTGGACAGGCGGCCGTAGGCGTTCCGGGCGGCCTCGAAGGCCACGCGCACGTTGTCGCGGAGCTCGTCGTCCTCGATCACGCGCTGGACGTACGGGTTCGCGCGCGCTGCGGCGACGGCACCGGCCGCGGTCCCGGCCGCGGTGGTCGCCTTGTTCTTCTTGGCCATGCAGCTTCCCTCTCGCTGTCGGGGTCGGGTCAGTGGCTCAGCGGCGAGCATACCCGGCAGCCCCCGACCGGTCACGCGGGGGCGGCCAGCGCGGTCTCCAGCACGCGGTCGGCGTCGTCGACGAAGACGAAGTCCAGGCGGCGCCGGAGGTGCTCGGGAACGTCCTCGGCGTCGGCCTCGTTGTCCAGCGGCGCGATGACCGTCGACAGCCCCGCCCGCTGCGCCGCCAGCGCCTTCTCCTTGAGCCCGCCGATCGGCAGGACCTGCCCCTGCAGGGTGATCTCGCCGGTCATCGCCACGTCCTCGCGCACGCAGCGCCCGGAGATGAGCGAGGCCAGCGCCGTGGCCATCGTGATCCCGGCGCTCGGGCCGTCCTTGGGCGTCGCCCCGGCGGGGACGTGCAGGTGGATGTCGTGGTCGGCGAACCACGAGTCCGGCAGGCCGGGCGCGATCTCGTGCGCGCGCCCCTTGACCCACGTCAGCGCCGCCTGCGCGGACTCCTTCATGACGTCGCCGAGCTGGCCGGTGAGCAGGAGCTTGCCGCTGCCCGGCGTCGCGCTGGCCTCGATGAAGAGCACGTCGCCGCCGACCGGCGTCCACGCCAGGCCGGTCGCCACACCGGGGGCGCGCGTCCGCTTGCGCGCGTCGGGCTGGAAGCGGGGGCGGCCGAGCAGCTCGCGCACCTCGTCGGGCCCGATCCGGCGGCGCGTCACCTTGGCGTCGCCGTCGCGCTCGGCGATCTCGCGGGCGACCTTGCGGCAGATCGCGCCGATCTCGCGCTCGAGGTTGCGCACCCCGGCCTCGCGCGTGTAGTCGGCGATGACGCGGCGCAGCGCCTTGTCGCCGATCGAGATCCAGGACTTGCGCAGGCCGTTGCGCTCGACCTGGCGCGGGACGAGGTAGCGCTTGGCGATCTGCAGCTTCTCGTCCTCGGTGTAGCCGGCGAGCGCGATGACCTCCATGCGGTCGCGCAGCGGGCCGGGCACGCGGTCGAGCTCGTTGGCGGTGCAGACGAACATGACGTGCGAGAGGTCGAACGGCACGTCGAGGTAGTGGTCGCGGAACGTGCTGTTCTGCTCCGGGTCGAGCACCTCGAGCATCGCGCTGCTCGGGTCGCCGCGGAAGTCCGAGCCCATCTTGTCGATCTCGTCGATCATGAACAACGGGTTGCTCGAGCCCGCGTCGCGCAGCGCGCGGATGATCGTGCCCGGCATCGCGCCGACGTAGGTCCGGCGGTGCCCGCGGATCTCGGACTCGTCGCGCACGCCG
Source organism: Solirubrobacterales bacterium (assembly GCA_016215085.1). Classification (GTDB taxonomy): domain Bacteria; phylum Actinomycetota; class Thermoleophilia; order Solirubrobacterales; family Solirubrobacteraceae; genus Baekduia. The sequence continues at coordinate 4,224 of JACRMD010000297.1, forward strand.
CCCACGCTGATGCGCTCGAACCTCCGCCCCAGCGCCCGCGCGATCGAGCGCCCCAGCGACGTCTTGCCCACGCCCGGCGGCCCGACGAAGCAGAGGATCGAGCCGCGCGCGTCGGGCTTGAGCCGGCGCACCGCGAGGAACTCGAGGATGCGGTCCTTGACCTGCTCGATGTCGTAGTGGTCGTCGTCGAGGACCTCGCGCGCGTGCGCGAGGTCGAGGTCGTCCTCGGTCGTCACGCCCCACGGCAGCGAGGCCAGCCACTCGAGGTAGGTGCGGATGACGCCGTGCTCGGCGGCCTGCGGCGGCAGCTGCTCGAGGCGGCGCAGCTCGCGGTCGGCCTGCTTGCGGACCTCCTCGGGCAGCGCGAGCGCGTCGAGCTGCTCGCGCAGCTCGCGGGCCTCCTCGGCCGACTCGTCGAACTCCCCCAGCTCCTCCTGGATCGCCTTGAGCTGCTGGCGCAGGACGTACTCGCGCTGGCCCTTGTCGATCTCCTCCTGGACCTGGGACTGGATGCGCGAGCCGATCGAGATCACCTCGAGCTCGCGCGCGAGGATCTCGGTGAGCCGCCGCAGCCGCCGCGCGACGTCGACCTCCTCGAGCAGCTCCTGCTTCTCCTCGGTCTTCATCCGCAGCGAGCCGGCGATCAGGTGGCTCAGCGCGGAGGGGTCGTCGATGTTGGCGACCGCGAGCTGCAGCTCCTCGGGCAGGTAGGGCACCTGCTCGACGATCTGCATGAACGTCTCCTGGACGTTGCGCATGAGCGCCGTCAGCTCGGTCGACTCGACGACGACGTCGGGCAGCTCCGCCACACGCGCCACGAGGTAGGGCCGCTCGCCGGCCCACTCCTCGATCCGCACGCGCTGCGCGCCCTGCACCAGGATCCGCAGCGTCCCGTCGGGGACCTTGATCATCCGCGCCACGGCGCCCACGACGCCGACGCCGTGCAGGTCGCCGGGCCCGGGCTCCTCGAGCTCCGGGCGGCGCGACGCGAGCATCACCAGCATGCGGTCGCCGGCGAGCACGTCGTTGACCAGCGCGATCGACCGCTCCTGGCCGATCGCCAGCGGCGTCAGGGTGTCGGGCAGGGGCACGCTCTCGCGCAGCGGAAGCACCGGCAGGGTCGCGGGAACCGTGCTGCGCGCACCCACCTCGACGGGCCGGCCGTCGCCCTCCGAGCTGATCTCGATCACCGCGCGGGACCTTACCCGGGCACGGCCGCGCGCCACGCGCACTGGCGCGGGCTTGCGTGGTGCGGGTACGATCGCGCCTCGGCGCTGGGGGGCGGCGGAGGGTCGAGGAGCATGCGAAACCACGGACGGCGTCTACTTCCTGCGGCCGCGATCGGGCTGATCGCGTCCTTGGCGACGGCCGCGCCGGCCCTGGCGGACCACCCGCTGCGCGGCAGCGAGATCGTCTGCAAGCCGGCCGTCGGCAAGTTCCTGCGCGTCGGCGACGACCTCGCGTGCACGCTGACCGTGCGCAACGTCGAGCCGATGTTCGTCGATGACGTGACCGCCACGATCGACATCCCGGCGGACATGTCCTACGACCCGGCGGCGCCCGACAACGAGGAGACGATCCCGGACCCGCCGCTGCCGCCCGCCACGTTCAGCTACGGCACGAGCAAGCTCGGCGACTTCGCGCCGGGCGACGTGCGCACCGTGAAGTTCCGCCTCAAGGTGGCGCCGTCGGCCACGCCCGGCGAGGCGATCCAGCCTGAGGGCCAGGTCCACGCCCCCGGCTACGCCGACCTGCCGGTGACCAGCAACGTGGTGAACATCACGCCGCCCGTCGCCGACATCTCGCCGAGCACGGTCGTGTGCGCCGACCTCAACGCCGGCCGGTTCCTGCCCGGCGACCTGTTCGAGTGCAAGATCAACCTGGAGAACCTGACCGGCCGCGAGGACGCGACCGGCGTCCAGGTCCAGGCCTCGATCCCGCCGCTGAGCTCCTACGTCCTCGGCGACGCGAGCACCAACAACTTCCTCTTCGCCGTCTGGCGGGCCGAGAAGGTCCCGACCGGCATCCCGTCGGGCGCCGGGCCGCTGGCGCCGCTGACCTACCGGATGCGGCTCGACCCCAACGCGCCGGGCGGCACCGCGGTCGTCTCGATCGTCAACGTCAACTACACCAACTCGATCACCGGCCTGTTCGCGGTGCACACGCTGCAGTCCAACGGGCTGGTCACCGACCCGGGCCCGGCGATCCTCACGAGCAGCAACCTCACCTGCGTGGACCTCAGCCCGGCCACGGCGGTCCTGCCGGGCGACCGCGTGCGCTGCACGCTGACCGTCGCCAACGCGCCGGGGCGCGAGACGGCCGAGGACGTCAACGCGGTCGCGCCCGTGCCCGACGGCGTGGTCCACGACGTCGGCGGCACGTCCGTCGACGCCGACGGCGTCCGGTTCGACACGTCGGTGCTCGGCACGCTGCCGTCGCCGTCGAGCAAGGTCCTCGAGTACCGCCTGCGGGTCCCCGACGACGCGCGCGTCGGCCTGACCTTCCAGCCCACCGCGCAGATCGTCGGCCGCAGCACGCCGTCGGGCGTCGCGCTGAGCCACGCCCTCAAGGCCGAGCAGTTCGTCGTCGGCCGGCCGCCGAGCCCGGCGACGCCGGCGCCGGTCGCCGCCGCGAGCACGCCGGCCGCGACGCCGCCCAAGAAGGACTCGCGCATCTGCGGGTCGCGGCGCGTGGTGGTCGTCAACGTCAAGCCGCCCAAGGGCAAGCGGTGGAAGTCGGTGTCCTTCACCTGGAAGGGCGCCAAGAAGGCGACCAAGGGCAAGAAGTCCAAGGGCTCGCGCGGCAAGCGCGGCTACTTCACCGGGCGCCTCGTCTTCCAGGGGCTGCCCAAGGGCCAGCTCACCGTGACCATCACGGGCAGGACCACGAAGGGCAAGACGGTCAAGCGGACGCGCAAGTACAAGCTCTGCACGGCCAAGGGGAAGTGAGCCGGATCTAGCGCTCGGCCTCGTCGGGCACGTCGATCGGCACCCGGCGGGTCCGCGGCTCGGCGCGAACGAGCGGCAGCTCGACGCGCAGGATGCCGTCGCGGTAGGTCGCACGCGCCTCGTCGGCGACCACGTCGGCGCCGAGCGGGATCACGCGGCGGAACGGGCCGAAGTCGATCTCGAGCTGCTGGTAGACGCGGCCCTCGGCGTCGGCCGGGCGGCGGTGGCCGGCGATGACCAGCTCGCGCCCCTCGATCTCCAGCCCGATCTCGTCGGGGTCGATGCCCGCCAGCTCGGCGTGGACGACGGCGCGCGGCGGGTCGCCTTCGTAGAAGACGTCGACGGCCGGCGAGAAGCCCCCGCGGCGGTGCGGGGCCAGCATGCCGGTGCCGAACACGTCGCCGAAGAGCTCGTCCATCTCGCGGCGCATCCGCTCGAAGTTGGCGAACAGGTCACGCTCGGGGGCCACGGCCCAGAGGCTAGTCGGTCAGACGGTGTAGACCGCGCCCTCGCGGGCGACGCTGACGGGGCCCTTGAACGTGCGCTCCGCCTCGCGGCGCGCCCACAGCTCGTCCATCTCGTCGGAGAGGTGGGTGAGGACCAGGCGCCCGACCTTCGCGCGGCAGCCGTGGTCGCCGGCCTCGGCCGGCGTGAGGTGGCCGCGCACGCCCTCGCGCTCGGGCCGCGGCAGCGTCGCCTCGATCATCAGCAGGTCGGTGCCGTCGGCGAAGCGCACGAGCTCGTCGGTCGGCGCGCTGTCGGCGCCGAAGGTGAAGCGGCCCGAGCCGTTGACCGACGAGCGCACGTCGATCGCGCAGGTCGGCAGGAAGTGCGGCACCTCGTGGAAGCGCACCTGCAGCGGCCCGATCTGCAGCTCGTCGCCCGAGCCGTACTCGACGAGGTCGAAGGCGTTCTCGATGAGGTCCTCGTTGCCCCAGGCGCCGACGACGCGGCGGAAGGTCTGCGTGGCGCCGTGCGGCGCGTACAGGCGCGGCCGGGCCGGCTGCTCGGTGCCGGGCCAGCGGTCCACCGGGACCGGCTGCTGGCGCGGCGCGTAGGTCAGCGCGTAGGCGTAGGGGACGAGGTCGAGGAAGTGGTCGGCGTGCAGGTGCGAGATGACGACCGCGTCGACCGCGACGTAGTCGCGGAAACGGCGCAGCTTGCTGAACACGCCGTTGCCGCAGTCCAGCAGCAGGCACGTGCCGTCCTCCTCGACGAGGTAGCCGCTGCAGGCTCCTCCGGCGTCCTGCCAGGAGGGTGACTTCCCCAGGACCGTGATGCGCAAGTTGACCCTCTTCTGGAACCCTAACGGCATGGCCCTCCCGGAAGCGGCGGGCGTCCTCGCCGCCGGGGTCTCGCATGCGTTCGAGGACGCCGCCATCGTGCTCGGCGCGCTGCTCGTCGTCGGCGCGCTGCTGTCGGGCATCGCGGGCCGGAGCTTCCTGTCGCTGACCTCGATCTTCGTGCTCGCGGGGTTCGTGCTCGGCGACGGCGGGCTGGAGGTCCTGGGGTTCGACCCCGGCTCGGAGTTCGTGGCGGACCTGGCCGTCGTGGCGCTGGTGGTGATCCTGTTCCGCGACGGCCTCGAGGTCGAGGCCGAGATGCTCCAGACCGCGTGGCGGCTGCCGCTGCGCAAGCTCGTGCTGGCCATGCCGATCACGGCCGCCGTCATCGCGGTCGCCGTCGCGGCGCTGACCGACCTGTCGTGGACGCAGGCGTTCCTGCTCGGCGCCCTGCTGTCGCCCACCGACCCGGTGCTCTCCTCGAGCGTCGTGACCAACCCGCGCGTGCCGCGCCTGATCCGCCACTCGCTCAACCTGGAGTCCGGGCTCAACGACGGGCTGGCGCTGCCGCCCGTCCTCGCGCTCACCGCGGCGCTGGCCGTCACCGCCGACGGCGACTTCGTGTGGTGGCAGTTCGTGCTCCAGGACGTCGGGCTCGGCTTCGCCTTCGGGGTGGGCATCGGCTACGCCGCGTCCCTGCTGCTGCCGCGCGGCGGCCTGCAGGAGCAGATCCCGCCGCACCAGAAGTCCCTCTACGCGCTCGGCGTGGCGTTCCTGACCTACGGCGTCACGGTCGTCCAGCCGGAGGGCAACGGCTTCATCGCGGTCTTCGTGTGCGCGATCACGCTGGGCATCCGCCGGCCGGACATCCGCCACTACTTCGAGCAGCGCGCCGAGGACATCGTCGAGATCGTCAAGCTCGGCGTGTTCGTCGTCTTCGGCTCGCTGCTGACGCTCGACGCGCTCTTCGGCGACGGCCTGGCCGCGGTCGCGATCGTGGCGATCACGCTGCTGGTCGCGCGGCCGGTCGCGGTGTGGATCGCGCTGGCGGGCACGCGCACCGACACGGCGACGAAGGCCTTCATGGCGTGGTTCGGCCCCAAGGGCGTGGCGACGATGACGTTCTCGCTGCTCGTGCTGGCCGAGGGCATCCCGGACGGCGACCGGATCTTCAACATCGCCGCCCTGGCCGTCGTGTGCTCGATCCTGGCGCACGGCCTCACCGACCACCCCGGGTCGGAGTGGATCGCGCGGCGCGCCGAGCGCGAGCGCGACCCGGAGCCCGCCGTCGTCTGACAGGACCGGCGCACCGGAGTCCGGTGCCGTGGTTGCATTCCCGCCATGGGGTGGCTCTCGTGGGGAGGGCGGGCGCTGGCGTCCGCAACGGCCATCGGCCTGACGGCGCCCGCCGTCGCGGCCGCCGACCACGGCGCGTCGCCGATGAAGGACGCGATCGTGGCGCCGAGCTCGGTCAAGGTCGCGCGCCACGCGCGCACGCCGGCCGGCGACCCGCGCTACGCCCTGGTGCACGGCTGCTTCGCCATGAGGTCGGTCGCCACCGGCCGGTTCGTGGCGCGCGACGGCGACGGCGGGTGGAGCGCGACGACCGCCGACCCGGCCGCCGCTGAGGGCTTCCGGATGCAGGCCACCACGCTCGGGCGCTACCTGCTCTACAGCCGGCAGCGCGACTTCGTCGCCGCCGGCACCGACGGCCGCGCCGTGGTGGCCAAGGAGCCGAGCGAGGCCGCGGACTTCGAGCTGCTGGGCGGCGACCCCTACACGTTGACCTCGGCGGCGGGCCCGAGCCTTGCGGCCGGCGACGGCGGCGCGCTGCGCACGGTGACGGGCACGCCCGAGGGCGACGCGACGCGCTTCGCGTTCGTCCCCGCCCAGGGCTGCGCGGACTACCCCGAGGTCGAGCTGAGCGTGACCGGCCAGCCCTCGAAGGGGCCGACGCCCTACAGCGAGGTGCGCGGCTACGCCGACGCGCACATGCACATGATGGCCTTCGAGTTCCTCGGCGGCCGCGCGCACTGTGGCCGGCCCTGGCACCCCTACGGCGCGCCGTACGCGCTGACCGACTGCCCCGACCACTACACCGCCGAGGGCAACGCCGCGCTGCTGGAGAACGTGGTGTCGACCGGCTCGCCGGTCGGCAGCCACGACCCGGTCGGCTGGCCGACGTTCAAGGACTGGCCGGCGCCGCACTCCCTCACCCACGAGCAGAGCTACTACCGGTGGCTCGAGCGGTCGTGGATGGCGGGCCAGCGCCTGTTCGTGAACCTGTTCGTGGACAACGAGGCGCTGTGCAACGTCTACCCGTACAAGAAGAACCCGTGCGACGACATGGCCACGGTCCGGCTCGAGCACCAGCGCATCCACGAGCTGCAGGACTACATCGACGCGCAGGCCGGCGGCCCGGGCAAGGGCTTCTTCCGCATCGTCACCGACCCGTTCCAGGCGCGGAAGGTCATGAACGACGGCAAGCTCGCCGTGGTGCTCGGCATCGAGGTCTCGCGGCTGTTCCACTGCGGCCTGCAGAACGGCGTGCCGCAGTGCACGAAGGACTCGATCGACCGCGACCTGGCCGGCGCCTACGAGATGGGCGTCCGCGACCTCGAGCTGGTCAACAAGTTCGACAACGGCCTCGGCGGCGTGGCCGGCGACGCGGGCGCGCTCGGCCTCGCGATCAACGGCGCGAACTTCACCACGACGGGCTCGTTCTGGCGGATGCAGACCTGCGACGAGGCCGACAAGGACGTCCACGACCGCGACCAGGCCACGGCGGTCCCCAACGGCGAGCAGGACCAGATCTTCGGCGCCGGGTTCTCCAAGCTGCTGCCGGCCGGCGCCGCCCCCGTCTACCCCTCGGCGCCGCACTGCAACGCCATGGGCCTGACCGAGATGGGCCGCCACCTCGTCCAGCGGATGATGCAGCGCGGCATGCTCATCGACCCCGACCACCTCAGCGTCAAGGCGCGGCGCGACCTGCTCGCCGAGACCGAGGCGGCGGGCTACCCGGGCGTCGTCTCCAGCCACAGCTGGAGCACGCCGGACGCGTACCCACGGATCCTCAAGGCGGGCGGGTTCGTCGCGCCCTACGCGGGCGACTCGAAGAGCTTCGTCGAGGAGTGGCGCAAGATGCGCGCCGCCCGGGACGACCGCTGGACCTTCGGCATCGGCTACGGCGCGGACGCCAACGGCTTCGGCGCGCAGGGCGACCCGCGGCCCGACGCCGCCAAGAACCCCGTCACCTACCCCTTCAAGGCGCTGGACCCGGCGGTGACCGTCCAGCAGCAGCGCAGCGGCGAGCGCGTCTACGACATCAACAAGGACGGCGTCGCCCACTACGGCCTGTACCCCGACTGGATCGAGGACCTCCGCAAGCAGGCCGGCGACCAGATCGTCGAGGACGTCGCCCGCGGCGCCGAGGCCTACCTGCAGACCTGGGAGCGCGCGGTCGGCATCTCGCCCACGATCTGCCGCTCGCCGCGGCTGCGCTTCACGCGCGCCGGCCTCGGGGTGCTCAGGCTCGGCGTGCCGGCCGAGGAGCAGCTGCGCGGCGCCGGCCAGCCGTCGAGCCGCACCGGCCGCGTGTGGAGCTGGTGCGTCAACGGCCGCGAGGGCGTGGGCAAGCAGGTCCGGGTGGTCTACGACCGGGCCGGCCGCGTCGGCGCCATCGTCAGCACCGCGCGGCGGCACCGCATCGGCGGCCTCGGGCCGGGCATGAAGGCCTCGCGGGTGCACGGCGGCAAGCGCCTGCCGGGCGGCATCCTCGTGAAGGGCGCGGGCAAGGGCCGCCGCTACGCGTTCGTCGTGCGCCGCGGCCGCATCGCCGCGACGGCGGTGCTGACCGGTCGCGCGTCACGCACGACCGGGCGCCTGCGCGAGCACCTGCGGCTGGCGAAGGTGATCGCCGCCCGCGAGGGCGCGCGCGCCGAGTGTGACGAAAGCCGGAACAGTTCCGGCTTTCGTTGCACTCGATCGCTCAGGCGGCCAGCGGCTGCGCGCTGAGCATCGCGCGCGCGGCGGTGCGCAGCGCCTCGAGCGTCTCGTCGACCAGCGCGTCGCGCTCGCCGGCGCGCACGGCGGCGAGGATCCGGCGCTCGGGCGCCCGGCCGCGGACCGGCCGCACGACGACGTCGCCGCGGACGGTCGCCGTGGCCAGCGCCGGGATGAGCGCGACGCCGACGCCGGCGGCCGCCATGCCCTGGAGCGCCGGGTAGTCGTCGGAGTCCAGGTACACGTCGGGCTCGAAGCCGGCGTCGCGGCAGGCGTTGAGCACGACGTTGGAGTCCGGGCAGGTGCCGCCGACGCACGGCAGCAGCCACGGCTCCTCGCGCAGGTCGCCCAGCGCGATCGACCGCTGGCC
>JACRMD010000271.1 GCA_016215085.1 Solirubrobacterales bacterium
CCGGCCGCGAAGAAGGCGCCGGCCACGCGGCGCACGCCCGCCGCGAAGCCCGAGGCCGCGACCGGCCCGGCCGCCAAGCCGCCCGCCGCGCCGAAGGCGACCGGCCCCAAGGCGCCCACGCGCGGCGCGTCCTGCTCACCGGCGTCGCGAGCCCGCTGGCCGCGCGGCTTGCCGCCGCGCTGGCCGACGAGCCCGGGGTCGAGGCCGTCATCGGCGTCGACAGCCGCGAGCCGCAACCCGAGCTCGCCGGCCGCATCGACTTCCTGGAGGCCGACCTGCGCCGGGGCAGCCTTGGGCGGCTGCTCAAGCGGGCGGCGCCCGACGCCGTCGTCCACCACGACGTCGTGCAGTTCCCCGAGCCCGGCCGCTCGGCCCGCCACCTGCACGACCTGATCGTCATCGGCACGCTGCAGCTGCTGGCGGCGTGCGGCGAGCTGCCCGGTCTGCGCGCGCTGGTCGTCCGCGGGTCGGCGGCGATCTACGGCGCCGAGCCCGACGGCCCCGCCTTCCACACCGAGGACCTCGCCCGCCGCGCGCCGCTGCGCACGCGCTGGCAGCGCGACGTCGGCGAGCTCGAGCGGCTCGTCGAGGCGTTCGCGCGCCGCCGCCCCGACGTGACGTGCACGATCCTGCGCTTCCAGCCGGTCGTCGGCCGCGACCTCGACACGCCGATCATGCGCCTGTTCCGCGCGCCGGTGGTCCCGACCTTCATGGGCTTCGACCCGCGGCTGCAGTTCGTGCACGCCGACGACGTCGTCGGCGCCCACCTCGCCGCGGTGCGCGCCCCGGTGCGCGGGCCCGTCAACGTCGCGGGCGACGGGACCGTGTCGCTCTCGCGGACGCTGCGGCGGCTCGGCCGCCCCTCGCTGCCGATCCTGCCGCCGCTGTACCGCGCGACGGTCAAGCGCGTTCCCGGCCTGCCCGACGTGCCCGAGGACGCGGTGCAGTACCTGCGCCACGGCCGCGGGGTCGACACGACGCGGATGCGCGAGGAGCTGCGGTTCACGCCGGCGTACACGACGGCGGCGGCGATCGAGGCGGTGGCGGCGTGACGGCGCGGAGGGGCGGCGTCCGCGGCGCGGAGGCGGTGGCGGCGTGAGCCTGCTCGGCGACCTCCAGCGCGCCGCCGATGGCGCCGTGCGCCGCCTGCGCGGCGACTACGAGGAGGACGAGTGGGGCTTCGACCCCGGGTTCGCCGCCGCCGCGCGCCCCGCGCTCGACCTGCTCTACGACCGCTGGTGGCGCGTGCAGGCCACCGGCCTGGACCACCTGCCGCCGGCCGGGCGCGTCCTCGTCGTGGCCAACCACGCCGGCGTCCTGCCCTGGGACGCGACGATGATGGCCACCGCCATCCGCCGCCACGGCGCGCGCGAGGGCGACCCGCGCTTCCTCGTCCTGGACTGGGCGTTCACGCTGCCGTGGGCCGCCCCGGCGATCCGCCGCGGCGGCGGCGTGCCCGCCTCGCCGCACAACGCGCTGCGGCTGCTGCGCCAGGACCACCTGGTGATGGTGTTCCCCGAGGGCGCCAAGGGCGTGGGCAAGCCCTACAACCAGCGGTACCGGCTGGAGCGCTTCGGCCGCGGCGGCTTCGTCGAGGTGGCGCTGCGCGCCCGCGCGCCGATCGTCCCGTGCGCCGTGGTCGGCAGCGAGGAGATCTATCCCAAGATCGGCGAGCTGCCCGGCCTGGCGCGGCTGCTGCGCGCGCCGTACATGCCGCTGACGCCGACCTTCCCGCTGCTGGGCCCGCTGGGGGCGATCCCGCTGCCGTCGCGGTGGCGGATCGAGTTCGGCGCGCCGATCGACCTCAGCGAGCACGACGCCGGGCGCGCCGACGACCGGCGGTTCGTGCTCGGCGTGAGCGAGCACGTGCGTGCGCGCATCCAGGAGATGGTGTACGACAACGTCATCCGACGCGAGGGAGCGTTCCTCTGATGGGACAGCTGTTCGATTCCGCGGACGAGTTCCGCGTGGTGATGGACCGCATCTTCTCGATGATGTCCGAGGACCCCGAGATGGGCCCGCGGCTGCGTGACGCCGACGTGCCGCAGCGCTTCGAGTTCGACGACGTCGACATGGTGGTGAACATCCGCGCCTCCCGCGCAGGCGAGGACGGCAACCTCCACTGGGAGTGGTCCGACGAGGTCGACTGGGAGCCGCGGGTCAAGATGACCATGAGCTCCGAGGTGGCCAACAAGTACTTCCAGGGCAAGGAGAACGTCGCCATGGCCATCGCGCGCCGGCGCATCAAGACCGGCGGCGACGTGAAGGCCGCGCTCGCGCTGATCCCGATCACCAAGCCGATCTACGCCCGCTACCGCGCGGTCGTCGAGGCCGAGTACCCGCACCTGCGGGCGTGACCGCGGCCGACGTCGCTGAGCAACGTTTGAGGTTGACAGGCATCGTGGGCGGCAGCTATTCCATGCGCACGAGTTCGGAACCAGGCCGGGAAGTGGGCGGCTCGAGCCCGCCCGCGAGGCGCCGCCGGATCACGACGAGCGCCGCCGGCCGCGTGGCGGGCCGTGTGCCCGCATGCGGCGGGGCCTCCCCAGAGGGGGTCCCGCCGCCTTCATGAGCGGCTCGAGCCCGAGCATCGCCGAGGTCGCGCGCCGCATCGGCGTGACGGCCGGCACGCTGCGCCGGTGGATGTCCGCCGGCCTCGTCCCCGCCGACGACGGCGAGATGACGCCGACGGCGATCGCGCACGCGCGCGTCGTCGCGCGCCTGCGCGAGCGCGGCCACTCGCTCAAGGAGATCCAGAAGGCGACCGAGAGCGGCAAGCTCGCCTTCAGCTACATCGAGGACCTCCTGCCGGCGACGCCCGACACGTTCACCGTCGAGCAGGCCGCCGAGGAGACCGGCCTCGAGCCCGCGCTCGTCGAGCGCGTCTTCCGCGCGATGGGCTTCGGCGCGCCGACGCTGGAGCACCTCAGCGAGGACGACGTCCAGCTGCTGCGCTACACCGCCGCGGTCCTGGCCGCCGGCTTCCCGCTCGTCGCGCTGCTGCAGCTCGTCCGCGTCTACGGGCAGGCGCTCTCGCAGATCGCCGACGCCGAGGTGCGCCTCTTCCACCTCTACGTCCACGAGCCGCTGATGCGCGACGGCATCCCCGGCTGGGAGATGGCCGAGGAGATGGAGGGCCTCGCGCGCGAGCTGCTGCCGCTCGCCTCGCCGATCATGGACCACCTCCACCAGCGATTCCTGCAGCACTTCATCGAGCAGGACGTCATCGGCCACATGGAGGCCGACCTCGGCGAGGGCCCGCTGGACCTCGGCCGCCTGCGCGTCGCGATCGCCTTCGCCGACCTGGCCGGGTACACGCGCCTGACCGAGGAGGTCGGCGAGGAGGAGGCCGTCAGCGCCGTCGAGCGCTTCGTCGAGGACGTCGAGAACACGCTGCCCGACGACGCCCGCATCATCAAGACGATCGGCGACGAGGTGATGGTGGTGGGCAGCGACCCGTCCGCGCTGGTGGACTGGGCCGTCGGGTTCCAGCAGCTGCACGGCGAGATGCGCCCGATGCCGCGCATCGGCCTGCACTACGGCGAGGTCCTCTACCGCGACGGCGACTACTACGGGCGCGAGGTGAACCTGTCGGCGCGCGTCGCGGCGCGCAGCGCGGGCGGCGAGGTGCTCGTCACGCGGTCGGTCGTCGAGCAGGCCGGCCCGCACCTCGAGTTCCAGCGCATCGGCGAGGTCCGCCTCAAGGGCTTCAGCGAGAGCACCGAGCTGTTCATCGCGCGCCCCGTCGACGACTAGGCCCCGTCGCGCAGCGCGGCGCGCAGGCGCGCCCGGTCGTAGCGCGCGGGCTCCGTGCCGGCGATGAAGCCGTGCAGGAGCTCGGCGAAGCGGTCGGGCGCGTCGAGCTGCGGGAAGTGCCCGCAGCCCTCGAAGAGCTCCAGGCGGCTGCCGGGGATCGCGGCGTGCGCGGCGTGGGCGTGGGACACCGGGATGACGGGGTCCTTCGTGCCCCACACGACCAGCGTCGGCACCTGCCCGGCGAGGTAGAGGCGGTCGGTCGCGTTCACGCGCTGGCCGGCGACGCTGACGACGGAGCGCACGGTGCGCACGAAGGCCTGGCGGCGCTGGGCGTCGGAGAGCGACGAGACGCCGCGGGCGACCTCGGCGAGGTCGGCGCCCGGCTCGAAGCCCACCTTGCGCAGCGCGCCCCCGACGGCCATCGCGCCGCCGCGGACGCCGGGCAGGCCAA
>JACRMD010000272.1 GCA_016215085.1 Solirubrobacterales bacterium
GCTGACGACGGCACTCAACACCTCGTACTTCGCTGAGCAGGTCGCGCTGTTCTCCATCGTGATGGGCGTGGCGCTGCTCCTGACCGGCCTCGGCTTCCTGGTGGTCAGCCTGCGGCTCCTGCCCGCACGCCAGGAGGAGGAGGTCGCCGAGAAGGCGACGGTCCCGCAGACCGCGGCGGCCGGCGTCTAGCTCGCAGCCACATCCCTCCTGAGACACGGCCGGCGCCCGAAAGGGCGCCGGCTCGCGTTCGCCTTCGGCCCCGGTCCGCCCGACCGGGGCCATCGGTCGTCCGGCGACCCCGGGCCCTTCGTAATGTGGGTGCCCGAGGAAAGGACTGAGAGGCATGGAGAAGATCGAGAAGACCGAGCAGCAGTGGCGCGAGGAGCTCGCGCCCGACCAGTACGCCGTGCTGCGCGGGCAGGCGACCGAGCCCCCGTTCACCGGCCGCTACGTCGACACCAAGGAGCCGGGCGTGTACGCCTGCGCCGGGTGCGGCGCGGAGCTCTTCCGCTCCGACGACAAGTTCGACAGCGGGTCGGGCTGGCCCAGCTTCACCGACCCCGCGCTGTCCGAGGCCGTCGAGCTGCGGCCCGACACCTCGCACGGCATGGTCCGCACCGAGGTCGTCTGCGCCCGCTGCGGCGGCCACCTGGGGCACCTGTTCGACGACGGGCCCCGCGACCGCGGCGGGATGCGCTACTGCATCAACAGCTGCGCGCTGGACCTGCAGCCCGAGGGCTGAGCGCCGTGGGCGCCGCGTCGCCGAGGCGTGGCGCCGAGGGGCGCTAGCGCGGCGGCACCGGCGGCTCCCAGCCGCCGGGCCCGGCGGGCGGCGGAGGCTCCTCCACCGGAGGCGCGCCGCCCTCCCCCTCCCCCGCGCGCTCGCCGTGGCGGGCGCGCAGCGTGAAGTACGCCAGGGTCGTCGCGATCGCCGTGAACGGCAGCGCGACGACCTCGGCGAGCGTCGTGCCGACGAGGGCGACCGCCTGGCTGTCGGCGGCGTCGGCTGCCGCGCCGAACGGCAGGCTGACCAGCAGCGACAGCACGCCGGCCAGCAGCGTCACGACGATCACGACGCCGAGCACCCACCAGCCGTGGCCGGTGACGAGGTCCCACGAGCGGCGCAGGGCGTCCGTGGGCGCGCGGCCCTCGACGACGACGGCGGGCGCCGCCACGAACCACCGGACCGCCAGGAAGATGCCGGGCACGACGAAGGCGGCGAGGCCGAGCACGATCCCGATGCCCGCCAGCACGACCGTGCCGAGCAGCGGCGCGAACGCGTCGAGCCCCGTGCGGCCCGCGGCGCCCGCGGACACCGGCCGCCCGGCCGCGTCGTCGAGCAGGACCTTGACGAGCATGCCGGTGACCAGCGGCGTGGTGACCAGCGACGTGACACCCGAGCCGAACAGCGTCTCGCCGGTCGAGGGGCTCGTGTCGTAGGAGCCCGTCAGCTGGCCGAGGCCGATGCCGCTGACCAGCAGCTCGACCGGGATGACGACGCAGGCGGCCAGCAGCAGCACGACGCCGAGGTGGCGGCGGTAGAGCCCGAAGGTGTCGTCGAGCAGCGCGGACAGGTCGCGGTCGGCGAGCAGCGGCCGCGCCGGCCGCCCGGGCGCGCTCACGCGGCCTTCCGCAGCTCGCGCGCGAGGCGGCGGGCGCCCACGTCGTCGGCCTCGGCGCCGAGCATGCGCACGAGCTCGCCGACGACCTCCTGCTCGGAGAGCGTGCGGACCGTGGTGCGCGCGGGCTCCACGGTCGTGTCCTTCTCGATCGAGAAGTGCCTGCGGGCGAGCGACGCGACCTGCGGCAGATGGGTGATGCAGAGCACCTGCCGGCCCTCGCCCAGCGCGCGCAGCTGCTCGCCGACCGCGCGGGCGGTGTGGCCGCCGATGCCCGCGTCGACCTCGTCGAAGACCAGGATCGGCGCGCACGTCGGCTCGGTCACCGCGCCCTCGGCCACCGCCGAGGTCAGCGCGAGCATCACGCGCGAGAGCTCGCCGCCCGACGCCGTCTCGCGCAGCGGCGAGGCGGGCACGCCCGGGTTGGGCGCCATGAGGAACTCGACCGCGTCGATGCCGGCCGGCCCCGGCTCGCGCTCGTCGAGGACCACCTCGAAGGTCGCGGCCTCCATGGCCAGCTCGGCCAGCCGCGTGCGCACGGCCTCGGCCAGGCGGCCCGCGGCGGACCGCCGCACCTTGCGCAGCGCCGCGGCCAGCTTGGCGTGCGCGGCCTCCGCCTCGGCCAGCGCGGCCGCGGCCTCCTCGAGCGCGACCTCCGCGCCGAGCAGCTCGTCGCGCCGCGCGCGGCACTCCTCGGCGTGCGCGAGGACCGCCGCGATCGTGCCGCCGTGCTTGCGTGCCAGCCGGTCCAGGACACCCAGGCGCTCCTCGACGGCGTCGAGCTCGCCCGGCGACGCGTCGAGGTCCTCGCCGTAGCGGCGCAGCCCGGCGGCGAGGTCGTCGACCTCGATGGCGACCGCCTGCCAGCGCGCCGTCAGCGCGTCGAGCTCACCGTCGACGCCCGCGACGCCGTCCAGCGCCGCGCCCGCGGCGGCGAGCACCGTCGTCAGGCCGCCGTCCTCGCCCGCGGCCGCCTCGGCGGCGCCCAGCGCCGCCGCCCGCAGCGCCTCGACGTGGCGCAGCCGCTCGCGCCGCGCCAGCAGCTCGTCGTGCTCGGCCTCCGCGGGCGCGGCCTCCTCGATCTCGGCGAGCTCGAACTGCACGAGGTCGAGCTCGCGGTCGCGCGCGCCCGCCCGCTCGCGCAGCCCGTCGAGCGACGCGCGCACGTCGCGCACGCGCGCCCAGGCGGCAGCGCAGGCCGCGCGGCGCTCGGCCTGCTCGGGCCCGCACGAGAGGTCCAGCAGGTCCAGCTGCGAGGAGGCGAGCGTGAGCTTGCGGTGCTCGTGCTGGCCGTAGAAGGAGATCAGCGCGTCGGCCGCGTCGCGCAGGTCGGCCACCGAGGCGGTGCGGCCGTTGAGGTACGCGCGGGTGCGCCCCTCCGCGGAGACGCGGCGGGCGAGGACGAGCTCCTCGGCGTCGGGCGCCACGCGCTCGCCCAGGAGCTCGGCGAGCTCGGGCGGCAGGTCGAAGACGCCCTCGACCCAGGCCTCCGCGGCGCCGGGGCGGACGATGCCCGCGCGGGCCTTGCCGCCGAGCAGGAGGTCGAGCGCGTGCGCGAGGACGGTCTTGCCCGCGCCGGTCTCGCCGGTGA
>JACRMD010000273.1:0-972 GCA_016215085.1 Solirubrobacterales bacterium
AGGCCGGCCGCGTAGCGCACCGGGAAGAAGACGAGCGCGAGGCCGACCACCAGGCCGGGCAGCGCCCGCGGCAGGAACACGGCGCGCTCGAGCAGCCGGGCCACGACCCCGCGCCGGCGCGCCGCGAGGAGGGCGACCGGCAGGGCGAGCACGCACGACAGGGCGGCGGCCCCGAGCCCGAAGAGCAGGGTGTTCAGCGTCGCGCCCCAGATCGACGCCGAGGGGAGCGTGGTCGAGCTCCCCTGGAGGATCCAGTAGCCGAGCGCGCCCAGCGGCACGGCCAGCGCCAGGCCGACGAGCGCGGACAGCGCGAGCAGGCTTGCCGCGGTGCGCGCGGGGCCGAGCCGCACCCGCCGGCGCCGGCGCGCCGCGCCCGCGCCGATGCGCGCGTGGGAGGAGTGGCCGCGCAGGCCCATCTCGCCGCTCAGCACCAGGATGCAGACGACCACGAGCACCAGCGACAGCAGCGCGGCGCTGGCCGCGTCGAACCCGAGCTTGTAGGCGTTGTAGATCTCGGTCGTGAACGTGCGGTAGCGCAGCACGGCGAAGCCGCCGTACTCGCCCAGCAGGTGCAGGGCGATGACGAGCCCGCCGCCGAGCAGCGCCAGTCGCAGCCGCGGCAGCGTGACGCGGTAGAACGTGCGCCACGGGCCGAGCCCCAGCGAGCGCGCGGTCTCCTCGAGCATCGCCTCGATCGTGCGCAGGCGCTTGGCGACCGTGTTCTCGTGGACGCCGAGCCGCAGGCCGGCGCGCCGCGGGCTGCCCTGCTCCTCGAGCACGGCCATCAGCGTGTCGGCCAGGCGCCGCGTCGCCTCGTCGTCGAACGCCAGCGGGCCCAGCACGCGGTCGGCGAAGGCGCGCGCCTGGTCGAGGTCCTGCGTGAGCAGGGCCAGCAGCGCGACGTCGTCGTAGCGCACCGGGCCCGGGCCGTGGTGCACGAGGCGGGCGACCCGGCGCGCCTCCATGGCCTCG
>JACRMD010000273.1:980-17924 GCA_016215085.1 Solirubrobacterales bacterium
GCCTCGTGGTGGCCGCGCCGGAAGCCCTCGATCCCGGGCGCCGGCGACCCGAGGGCGACCCCGGCCGTCCCCGCCGCGGCCGCCTCGTCGATCGCTCCCGGCGGCGCCCAGCCCGCCACGAGGCCGGCCCCCAGCGGGACCAGCAGCGCCCGCGGGCCGCCGATGGCGACGGCCAGCGTCTCGGGCACGGCGCCCTCGGCGTCGGCCCACACGACGAAGGCCTGGTGCTCCTGGCGCAGCGCGTAGCCCAGGCGGCGGCCGGCCGCGTCGGGGTCGACGGGCACGCCCGCGAGCACGTCGCGCACCGTGGCGGCCCGCACGGCGTCGGCGCTGCGCACCCAGCGCTCGCGCTCGAGCGCGTACCGCTCCATCACCATGGTGCTGAACGCGTCGCCGGTCTGGAACGTCGCGTCCGACAGCTCCTCCACCGCGTCGGCCACCGCCGCCTCGCCGTCGATCCGGCGGCGCACCTCGCCCACCGCCCAGCGCCACAGCGCGTGCTGCGCGACGCGGTACGCGCGGCCCAGCTCGGCCACGGGCAGGTTGCGCCGGGCCAGCTCGCGGGCGAAGGCGATCGCCTGCGGCGGCGGGTCGAGGTCCTCGAGGGCCACCGACCCCTGGACGAGCCCGACGACGAGTTGGACGTTGGCGACGACGCTGCTGCGCGCCACCTCGAGCAGGTCGGGATCGTCGTGGAGCAGCGGCAGCTCCTCGACGAGCGCGCTCGCCGCGAGCTCGGCCAGCTCCTCGATCCCCGCCTCGGTCCCGGCCTCGAGGACCGCCTGCCGCCATGTCAGGACGTGCGGCACGGTCGCGCAGCCTAGACCCCCACGCGCAGGTGTGGCCCCACCACACCGTGGCGCACGGCGCGGGGTGGCAAGCTGCCGTCCCGGAGCCACCACCGAGGAGCGACGATGAGCACGGCACTGACCAGCAGCGACCTGACCGACGAGCAGCGCGACTTCGTCGCCGCGATCCGGGACTTCGCCCAGCGCGAGTGCGGCACCCGCGAGCAGCGCGACGCGCTCACGGGCCGCGGCCGCCACCCGCACAACCAGGACCTCTACCGCCGCGTGGCCGAGCTGGGCTGGCTGGGCGTCGCGATCCCGGAGGAGCACGGCGGCTCGGGCGGCGGGATGGTCGACCTCTGCCTCTTCCTGGAGGAGACCTCGCGCGGCATGCTGCCGATCGGCGGCTTCGGCGTGAGCATGATCGTCGCCGGCGCCTATGAGCGCTTCGGGACCCCCGAGCAGCAGGACGAGCTCCTGCGCGGCGTGGTCGCCGGCAACGTCGAGGCGATCGCGATGAGCGAGCCGGGCGCCGGGTCCGACGTCGGCGCCCTGCAGTGCAAAGCCGAGCGCCGCGGCAGCGCGTACGTCGTCAACGGCCAGAAGACCTGGATCAGCGAGGCGCACCTCGCCGAGCACGTCCTGCTGGTCTGCCGCACCGACAGCAGCGGCGGCAAGCACGAGGGCCTGACGATGCTCAGCATCCCGCGCGACACGCCCGGGATGGAGATCCGGCCGATCGAGACGATGGGCGGCGAGGTCGTCAACGACGTGTTCTTCATCGACTGCGAGGTGCCGGCCGACCGCCTCCTCGGCACCGAGGGCGCCGCGTGGATGCAGCTCATGGCCGGCCTCAACGTCGAGCGGCTGATCCTCGCCGCGCTGCTGCTCGGCACCGCCCGGCGCGCGTTCGACGACACGTTGTCCTACATCAAGGAGCGCGAGCAGTTCGGCCGGCCGATCGGCTCGTTCCAGGCGCTCAAGCACCGCGTCGCCGACCTCGCGACCGAGCTCGAGTGCTGCCGGCTGCTGACCTACGACGTCGCGCGCAAGGTCGACGCCAACCCCGGCGCGCTGTTCCCCCGCGAGGCGTCGATGGCCAAGCTCAAGGTCACCGAGACGGCCAAGCGCATCGCGCTCGAGGGCATGCAGATGATGGGCGGCTACGGCTACGCCACCGAGTACGACATGGAGGGCCACGTCCGCACGACGCTGGTGTCGACGATCTACGGCGGCACGAGCGAGATCCAGCGCGACATCATCGGGCGCACGCTCGGGCTCTGAGGTGGACGCGCCACCGCGCCGCGCCCGCGCGGTGGCGCCCCACCACACCGGCGTCCGGCCGATCAGGGGGATCCTCCGGGCATGTCCTCCGTCCTGCCACCGCCCGAGGAGTACGAGCGCCTGGCGCCGCGGCCCGGCTCGCCGGTCTGGCGGGCGTTCAACGACCCGCGGATGTTCGCCACGTCGGGCTACGCGACGCTGCTGCAGGTCGCGCACCCGACCGTCGGCCACGGGGTCCACCAGTACTCGTCCTTTACGAAGGACCCGTGGGGCCGGCTCCTGCGGACGCTCGACTACGTCCACGGGACGATCTACGGGGGCCCGGAGCTCGCGGGGACGATCGGCCGGCGCGTGCGCGAGATGCACCGCACGATCAAGGGCACGAAGCCCGACGGCTCGCGCTACCACGCGATGGAGCCCGAGGCCTTCGCCTGGGTGCACGCCACGCTCGGCGCCGCGATCGTCCACGGCAACCGCGCGTTCGCCACGCCGATGGGTCGCGACGAGCGCGAGGCGTTCTGGGCGCAGTGGCTCGACGTCGGGCGCCTGATCGGCGTCCGGGCGCGCGACCTGCCGGGCGACTGGGACGGCGCGCAGGCGTACGTCGACCGCATGGTCGACGAGGTGCTCGAGTGGACGCCGGCGATCCCCGAGGTCATGGCCACGCTGGAGCGCCCGCTGCCGCCCGACCTCCCCGGCCTCGGGCCCGGGGTCTGGCGCGTCGTGAGCGCCCCGCTCTCGCTCCAGGTGCGCGTCGCCACGACAGGCCTCCTGCCCCCGAGGCTGCGCACGCGGCTGCGCCTGCGCTACACCCGGCGCGACGAGGCGACCTTCCGGGCGGTCGCCGCGGCGTCCCGCGCCGCCGGGCCGGTGCTGCGGGGCCGCCTGCGGGAGTTCGGGCCGCAGTACGTCCGCTGGCGCCGCGAGGCGCTGGCGCGCGGCGACGTGGCCAACCCGTCCTACGCGCCGCAGCCGCGCGCGGCGGTGCCGGCCTAGCCGCGCCCTCCAACGACGAAGGCCCGCTGTGGCGGGCCTTCCGTCATGGGCGATGGTGGACTCGAACCACCGACCTCTTCCTTATCAGAGAAGCGCTCTAACCGACTGAGCTAATCGCCCGTGGAGCGGGCAGTGTAGCGATTGCGCGCGCGCCGGTCAGGCGCCGTGGCGGACCTTCCGGGCCAGCTCGTGGGCCTCCTCGGGGGAGGCCACCGCGAGCTCCACCTTGTAGCCCGTGCCCCGCGGCCGGACGCGCACCTCGGTGCCCAGCGCGCCGCCGAGGGCGTCGGCGATCTCGGCGACCGCGGCCTCCTGGTCGGGATGCAGGGCGGCGGCGCCCCGCCGCCGCTCGCGCGGCGCGTCGTTGCTGTGCCGGGCGTGCTCCTCGGTGACGCGCACCGACCAGCCGTGGCCGGCGGCGTCGCGCGCCAGGCGCTTGCGCTCGGCGTGGTCCTCGGCCAGCAGCAGCGCACGGCCGTGGCCCTCGGTGAGCGTGCCGTCCTCGAGCAGCGCCAGCGCCTCGTCGGGCAGGTCCAGCAGCCGCAGCAGGTTGGAGACCGCCACGCGGGAGCGGCCGACCCGCCTGCCGACCTCCTCGCGCGTGAGCCCGAGGTCCTCCACCAGGGCGGCGACCGCGCGGGCCTCCTCCACCGGGTTGAGGTCCTCACGGGCCATGTTCTCGACGAGCGCGACCTCCAGCGACGCCGCGTCGTCGCGGTCCTGCACGAGCGCGGGGACCTGCTCGAGCCCGGCGAGCCGCGCCGCGCGCCAGCGCCGCTCGCCGGCGACGATCTCGTAGGTGCCGCCGGGCCGCGGCCGGACGATCACCGGCTGGAGGACGCCGCGCTCGGCGACCGAGCCGGCGAGCGCCTGCAGGGCCTCCTGGTCGAAGCGCCGCCGGGGCTGGCCCGGGTTGGGCTTGACGAGCTCGACGGGCAGGTCGCGCAGCTCGGGGCCAGCGTCGCCGGCCTCCTCGGCGGGCTGGGAGACGCTGAGGATCGCCGCGAGGCCGTGCTGGCTAGCCACGGGCAGCGACCTCCTTGGCCAGCTCGAAGTACGCGTCGGCCCCCGCGCAGTGAGGGTCGTAGTGGATGACGGGCCGCCCGTAGCTGGGCGCCTCGCCGATCCGGACGTTGCGCGGGATCACCGTGTCGAAGACGAGGTCGGGGAAGTGCTCGCGCACCTCGCGCTCGACGTCGCGGGCCAGCCGCGTGCGCCCGTCGTGCATCGTCAGCAGCATCCCCGCCACGGCCAGGCGCGGGTTGAGCTCGCGCTGGACGAGCGCCAGCGTGTCGAGCAGGCCCGCAAGCCCCTCGAGCGCGAAGTACTCCGTCTGCACCGGCACGATCACCCGGTCGGCGGCGACCAGGGCGTTCACCGTCAGCGGGCCCAACGACGGCGGGCAGTCGAGGATGGTGTACGCGAAGCGGTCGCGGATCGGCGCCAGCGCCTCGACCAGCCGGCGCTCGGAGCCCGGCTGGCGCGGCAGCTCGACGTTCGCGCCCGCGAGGTCCGGGGAGGCGGGGATGACCTTCAGCCGCTCGATGTCGGTGTCGGTCAGCGCCTCCTCGGCCGTCGCCCGGCCGGCGAGCACGTCGTAGATGCCGGGCACCGCGTCCTTCGGGAGGCCGAGCCCCACGGTGGCGTTCGCCTGGGGGTCGATGTCGACCAGGAGCGTGTCGTAGCCCGCCTCCGCGATGCAGGCAGCGACGTTGACCGCGGTGGTCGTCT
Organism: Solirubrobacterales bacterium; assembly: GCA_016215085.1. Lineage (GTDB taxonomy): Bacteria > Actinomycetota > Thermoleophilia > Solirubrobacterales > Solirubrobacteraceae > Baekduia. The sequence continues at coordinate 5,780 of JACRMD010000273.1, forward strand.
TCCCGACGCCGCCCTTCTGGTTCGCGATGGCGTAGACCGTGCCCATTCCGCCCGGAAGGTAGCGGCGAAGGCGGTCGGACGGCACGGGCGATTCGCCGGCGAACCGCCCACCTCGACCTCCACCTCAGGCTCCGAGCGGCCGTTTGCGGGCCATTCCCGGTCGACGGGGATAGCCGGGCGGTGTGTCCCGAACCTTCGAGTAGAGGTGGAGGTGCCGTGCTTCGGCGGCCGGGAAGGGGCGTACCTCGAGGACCTCGGCCGGCCCCAGCCCGAGGAACGCGGCCGCGGCAGCGCCCGCGGCCTCCTCCTCGCCATCCCGCCGGCCCTTCCACGCGACGAGCTGCCCACCGAGGCGCAGCAGGGGCGCCGCGTACTCGGCCAGGACGCTCAACGGGGCCAGCGCGCGGGCGGTGACGACGTCGCACGCGCCCAGCCCGGCCGCCCACTCCTCCGCGCGGGCGTGCACCACCTCGACCCGGGTGAGCGCGGCCTCCGCCGCGGCGCGCCGCAGGAACGCGCACTTCTTGCCCACGGACTCGACCAGGACGACGCGGGCCTCCGGGAGGGCGGCGGCGAGGGCAAGCCCCGGGAAGCCTCCGCCGGCGCCGAGGTCGGCCAGGACGCCGGCGGTGCGCACACCAGGGACCGCGAGCCCGGCCAGGGAGTCGGCGACGTGGACGTCGACGGCCTCGGCCGGGTCGCGGACCGTGGTGATCGAGGTGGGCTCCTCCACGACCAGGCGGAGGACGGTCGCGAGCGGGGCCGGCGCCGTGGACGGGAGGTCCCAGGCGGCGGCCAGCTCGCGGAGGCGATCGTCGACGGCGGGCACCGGGGACAGCGTTTCACGTGAAACGCCGTCCCCGCCCGCTGCCCTACGGCTGGGTCTCGATGGCCCCGATGTCGACGTAGTTCGGGTCGCCGATGCCGGCGTTCGCCTTCTCCGGCACGTCGGCGCGGCCCTTGCCGTACAGGTCCGCCGCGGGCGACCCGTCGGCCACGGCCTCGTCCACGCCGGCGCTCGTGGGCCGAAGGCGGTAGTCCGAGGTGGACGGGTCCACGAACCGCACGCCGGTCTTGTCCGGCCGGCCCACGAGGTTGCGGCGCGGGTAGTAGACCGACGCGGGATCCACCACGACGAACTTGTACGCGATGTTGTTCCGCACGTCGGCGCGCACCACGGACTTCTGGAGGACGACGTCGCCGCCCCCGTTGTCCACGGCCGTGTTGTTGACCATCACCAGGTTCGTGACGTCGTAGAGGTTCATGCCGAACCACTGCGACCCCGACCGCACCACGAGGTTGTTGGCGATCGTCATGTCGTCGACGCGCCCGTCCTTGGTGAAGATCCCCTGCGCCTGGTTGTCGTGCAGGTAGTTGCCGACGATCCGCAGCCGCGTCCCGCCCGCGTAGGTCCGGATCACGTCCGCGTGCACGACCCCGTCGTAGCTCACGACGTTCGTGAACTCGTTGCCCTGCACCACGACGTCGTCGAAGTTGCGCAGGTTGAGCGCGACGACGCCGACGCGCGAGAACACGTTGTCGCGGAACGTGATCGCGGTGACCTTCGGCTCCGTGCCGGCGGCCGACGAGAAGATCACCGCGTTGCTCGTCGGCGCGCTCCAGCGGTTGCGCGACACCTCGACGCGGGTGGTCCCCTCCTGGAACACGATCCCACCGGTGATCTGGTTGTCGCGGAGCGCGACGTCGCGCACCTTGGCCGTCAGCTCCCCGCCGCCGAGGCGGAAGCGCTCCACGGCCACGTAGCCGCCCCACAGGCGCAGCTTCGAGACTTCCGGGGTCTCGCCGGTGTACGCCCGGAGCGTCACCCAGCCCGTCCGTGCACCGGCCTTGAGCTCGGCCGTGCCGTAGCTCCCACGGCGGACCAGCACGACCGACCCCGAGGGGGCGGCCGTGACGGCGCGCTGCAGGGTGCACCACGGCGTCGTCACGGACACGTCCGCGACCGAGCGACTGTCACTGCATGGCCCGCCGACCGAACTGCGATCGACGACCAAGGCTCCCGCGGCTAGGGCCCGCGGCGTACCCGAGGATGCGGCGAGCGCGCAGCTCGCCAGGGCGATCCCGAGGATCGCTCCTCCCTTTCTCGTACCCCACACGGCGCGGCATCCTGCCACACGGAAACCGCGCTCAAACTCTGTTCACCCGAGGGATTCCGGTGCGTTCGACAGCAACCGAACCCACCCGTTTCACGTGAAACGCGCTACTGCGACAGGGGTGTGACGACGAGGTGGCGTTCGGGCTCGTCGCCCTCGCTGTGGGTGTCCACGCCGCCGCGCTCGCGGAGGTACTCGTGGACGAGCTTGCGCTCGCTCGCGGTCATGGAGTCGAGCGCGACGGGGCGACCGTAGCGCTCCGCCTCCGAGGCGGCCTGGTCGGCCTGCTTCTCGAGCGCCTCGCGACGCCGCGCGCGGTAGCCCTCGGCGTCCACGGTGATCCGCCGGCGCGGGGCCTCCGGGTCGGCCAGGAGCGTGCGCTGCGCCAGGTGCTGGACCGCGTCGATCGTCGACCCGTGGCGGCCGATGAACAGCCCGAGGTCCTCGCCGTTGAGCGTGCCGGTGATCGTCTCGTCGTCCGAGGCGATCTCCACCTGGGCGTCGAGCCCGAGGGCCCCGGCGACGCGCTCGAGGAGCTCGCGGAGCGTGTCGTCCTGCTGCTGGGCGTCCATCGGGTTAGCGCCTCCGTCCGGTCTTCTTCTTCTTGCGGGCGCGCGGGGGCGGCGGCGGCGCCTTGGCGGCCCGTGCCGCCACCGGTTCCTTGTCCTCCCCGCCACCGTTGCGGCCGGCCCCGCCACCGCCTCTCGGCGAGGGCTTGGAGCCGTCGTCCGGCGTCAGCTGGGGTGCGGGCGGCAGGTTCTTGCCGACGACGCGCCGCAGGAACTGCTGCTGGCCGATCGTCCACACGTTGGTGGTGATCCAGTAGACGAGCAGGCCGGCCGGGAAGCTGAAGACGAACGGCACGAACAGGAACGGCAGGACCAGCATGATCGTCCGCTGGTTCTTGTCGGTCGTCGCGGTCATCATCAGCAGCGACGAGACCAGCTGGGACCCGACGTACATGACGATCAGGGCGACCAGGACAGCGCCGGTCGCCTTGTCGGTGATGTCCGGGATGAACCAGAACTCCGAGGCCGACGAGGCGCCGCACGGCTTCGGGTTGGGCGTCCCGGCGGGGTTGATGTCCGGGCAGATGTCGTGCCGCAGGTCCTTCCGCGGCATGTAGAAGAGCGAGATGAAGACCGGCAGCTGCGCCAGCAGCGGGAGGCACGAGGCGAACGGGTTCACCTTGTGCTCCTGGTAGAACTTCATCGTCTCCTGCTGGAGGCGCTGCTTGTCCTCCTTGTACTTCTCCTGCAGCTGCTTGAGCTGCGGGGCGATGCGCTGCAGCGCCTGCATCGAGCGGAACTGCTTCACCGCCAGCGGCAGCAGGGCCGCGCGGATCGTGACGGTGAGGGCGATGATCGCCGTGCCCCATCCGAACCCGATGGAGTCGTGGAAGAACTTGAGGACGCCCTCGAAGACGTCGATCAGCGGCTGGAGGACGTTCGCGTAGATCATGAAGTCAGGCGTGCGGGTGTCGCGCGTGGGACGCCCGCGGGCGGAACAGGCGCTGGGCGTCGACCGGGTCGTAGCCGCCGTGGCTCCACGGGTTGCAGCGCAGCAGCCGCCAGCCGGCGAGCACCAGGCCCCGGAGTATGCCGAACCGCTCGATGGCCTGCGTGGCGTAGGACGAGCACGTGGGCTCGTACTTGCACCGGCGCGGGAGGCCCGGGGAGATGAAGCGCGAGTAGAAGCGGATCGGCGCGGTGACCGCCCGCCGGAGCAGGCTCATCGCCCGGTGGCGGCGCCGAGGGCGCGGCCGATGAGGTCGGCCAGCTCGCGGCGGACGCCCTCGAGGCCCTCGCGCTCGGCGAGCTCGCGCGCCTCCGGGCGCGCGACCACGACGACGTCCGTGCCGGCCGGGATGCGGCCGGACTCCTCGGCGAACGCCTCCCGCAGCAGGCGCTTGACGCGGTTGCGGTCGACGGCGCCGCCGACCTTCCGCGACACGGACACGCCGAGGCGCGGCTCGTCGGTCAGCTGCGGGGTCGCCGAGCCGGCGTCCTCGCGCGGGAACACGTAGAGGACCAGGTGGCGGTTGCCGTGCGACCGCCCCTGGCGGTAGACGCGCTCGAACTCGGCGCTGCGCGAGAGGCGCCCCTTCTTGGAGCGTCGCGCACCGCCGGCCCGGGGGACCGCGTCCACGGTCAGACGGTCAGTCGCTTGCGGCCCTTGTCGCGGCGACGCTTGAGCAGCTGGCGGCCGGCACGCGTGGACATGCGTGCGCGGAACCCGTGGGTACGGGCGCGCTTGCGCTTCTTGGGCTGGTAGGTGCGCTTCATGCGAAAACAGGGCTCCGGGTCGGGACGACCGGCGCAGCAGTGTAGCGACCGCGGGCGCCGCAGGCCCGCTCCACACCCTCGTCCACAGCTGTCCACAGCGTGCACAGCACCCCCACCGGACGGAAACGTTCGCTCGTAGCGGCGTCTTCTGCGGAGGGTCGAACAGCACCCGCCACCCGCCGCAGGCACCTTGCTAGCGTACGGCCGCGCCGCCGGGGAGGTGTGCTTCCTCAGCCCGTAGCGGCTCCTCTTCCAGCCGTTTCGCCGACCTCCCGCCAAGGAGCCGTCCTCCCCTGCCGTGACCCACGACCCTGCACCCATCTGGACCCGCCTGCAGGCGGAGCTTCGGCGCAGGGTCTCGGACGCCACCTTCGACATCTGGCTGGCGCCCCTGCGCTGCGAGAGCGTCGAGGACGACCGCATCGTCGTCGTCGCCCCGTCGGACCTTCGCGCGTGGGTACAGCAGCGCTTCGCGCGCGTCATCGCCGAGGCGATCGAGGCGGTGCTCGGGCCGGACGGGCCTCGCCTGGAGCTCCGCGGCGACGACCGGTCCCGGCCCGCGCGCGCCGCGGCGGCCCCGCCGGCGCCGGCCGTCCCCGCCGAGGACGAGCGCACGCGCCTGAACCCGAAGTTCACCTTCGAGCAGTTCGTCATCGGCGACGCCAACCGGTTCGCGCACGCCGCCGCCCTCGCCGTCGCCGAGCTGCCCGGCCAGGCCTACAACCCGCTCTTCATCGTCGGCCCGCCCGGCGTCGGCAAGACCCACCTGCTGCACTCGATCGGCAACTACGTGCGCCAGTACGGCGGCGGCATGACCGTCCGCTACACCACGGTCGAGCGCTTCACCAACGACTTCATCGAGTCGCTGCAGACCCGGGACGTCGAGGCCTTCAAGCGCCGTTACCGGCGCAACGACGTCCTGCTCATCGACGACGTCCAGTTCCTCGAGTCCAAGGTCAAGACCGAGGAGGAGTTCTTCCACACCTTCAACGCGGTGATGGAGACCGGCAGCCAGCTCGTGCTGACCTCCGACCGCCTGCCCCGCGACATGGCCGTGCTCGAGGAGCGCCTGCGCGAGCGGTTCGAGTCCGGGCTGCTGGTGGACATCGGCGCCCCGGACCGCGACACGCGCCTCACCGTCCTGCGCAAGCGCGTCCACCACGACGACCTCCAGCTCGCCGACGACGGGGTCCTCGACCTCCTCGCCGACCGCGTCACGACCAACGTGCGCGCGCTCGAGGGCGCGCTGATCCGCGTCGTCGCCTACGCGTCGCTCACCGACCAGCCCATCTCCACGCCGCTGGCCGAGAAGGTCCTGGCCGACCTCTACGGCCGCGGCCCGCGCCGGCCGGGCGGGGGATCGCCGCGGCCCGGCGCGCCGGTCACGATCGAGCGCATCCAGCACGTCGTCGCCGAGGCCTTCGGCGTCACGCGCGAGGAGCTGCTCTCCCCCAACCGCACGGCCCGCGTCGCGTGGCCGCGCCAGGTCGCGATGTACCTCGCGCGCGAGCACACGCAGGAGAGCCTGCCGACGATCGGGGCCCGCTTCGGCGGCCGCGACCACTCCACCGTCCACCACGCCTGCCGGCGCGCCGCCGAGCGCATGAGCGACGACCCGGAGGCCTTCGACGCCATTCGGGCGTTGACGGATCGCCTCCTCGGGCCTGATGACGACCGCCGCGGTTGACAGACTCCGAAGGCTCATGTTCGCCCGAATGCCGCAAACAGCAGGCGAACGACCACTTCTCCACAGCATCAACAGCCTGATGACTCCGAACATCCTCTTCTCGAGGTCCTCATCGTGAAGCTCTCCGCGTCGGGCGCGGACCTCCTCGCCCAGCTCCAGACCGTCTCCCGCGTCGCCTCCACCCGCAGCGCTGTCCAGGCGCTCTCCGGCGTGCAGGTCTCCGCGACCGCGAGCAGGGTGGAGCTCCGTGCCACGGACATGGAGGTCTCGCTCCGCGTCCCGCTGACCGCCGACGTGCAGCGCGAGGGCACGGTGGTCCTCCCGGCCCGCCTCCTCCTCGACGTCGCGCGCTCGCTGCCCCGCAGCGCCGACAGCGTCTCGCTCGAGCTCCGGCCCGAGCAGCAGGACGTCGAGGTCGTCGCCGGCCACGCGAAGTTCCACCTGCGCACGCTGCGCGCCGAGGACTTCCCGCCGCTGCCGGAGCCCGGCGGCGACACCGTCGTCACCGTCCCCGCCGGCGCCTTCGTCGACACGATCGCGACCGTCGCCAAGTCGGCCTCCCGCGACGAGACGCGGCCGATCCTCACGGGCATCCTCGTCTCGGCCTCCGGCCAGGAGCTGCGGATGGTCGCGACGGACTCCTACCGCTTGAGCGTCAAGGAGACCGTGCTCGAGTCGCCGCTGGAGGGCGGGTTCGAGGCCAACGTGCCGGCCCGCGCGCTGGAGGAGCTGCGCTCGGTCGTCGGCAGCACCGGCGCCGAGACCATCCGCATCGGCGTGCGCGCCAACCAGGTCGTCTTCGAGGTCGGCGGCGCGGTGCTCTCCTCGCGGCTCATCGACGGCCAGTTCCCCAACTACCGCCAGCTGCTGCCCGAGCAGTTCGAGCACGAGCTGCGCATCGCCGGCGACGAGCTCGGCGACGTCGTCAAGCGCATCAGCCTCATGGCGCAGAAGAACGCGCCGCTGCGGCTGAGCTTCGGCGACGGCGAGCTGACCGTGTCGGCCCAGACGCCCGACGTCGGCGAGGCGAGCGAGCCGCTGCCGGTGCCGTTCGCCGGCGAGCCCTTCGAGATCGGGTTCAACCCGGACTTCCTGCGCGACGGGCTGGACTCGATCGGCGCCGGCGACCTGCTGCTGAAGCTCATCAGCCCGCTGCGCCCCGGCCTCATCCAGAGCGCCGACGACGGCGGGTTCACCTACCTGATCATGCCCATCAGGTTGAACGTCTAGGTGTAGGTGCTGGTCGAGCGCCTCAGGGTCCGCGACTTCCGCACGTACGCGAGCGCCGACGTGGCGCTCGGTCCGTCGCTGACGGTCGTGCACGGGCCCAACGGCGCGGGCAAGACCAACCTGCTCGAGGCGCTGTACTTCGGCTGCACCGGTCGCTCCTGCCGGACGACGAACGAGCGCGACGTCGTCCGCTTCGACGCGCAGGCCGCGCGCGTGGAGGTCGACGCCGCCGGTCACCACCTCGCCGTCGGCTTCCAGCCCGGCGAGGCGAAGCGCTTCAAGGTCGACGGCGTGCCGGTCGAGCGGCTGAGCGACAGCCCGTCGCGGCCGCTGGTCAGCGTCTTCCTGCCGGATCGGCTGGAGCTCGTCAAGGGCCCGCCGGCGCTGCGGCGCTCGCACGTCGACCAGGTCGTCACCGCCCTGTGGCCGTCGCGGGCGGGCACGCGCTCGCAGTACTCGCGGGCGCTCGCGCAGCGCAACGCCCTGCTGGGGCGCGTGAAGGCCGGCCGCGTCGGCGCCGCCGCGCTCGACGCGTGGGACGCCGAGCTCGCGCGCCACGGCATCGCCCTGCGCGACGACCGCGCCGCCGCCGTGGACCGGGTGGCGGAGGCGTTCCCCGCCATCGCCGCCGAGCTCGGGCTCGCCGGCGCCGCCGAGCTCGCGTACCGGCCGCGCAGCCGCGCCACGACGCCGGAGGAGCTCGCGGCCGAGCTCGCCGAGCGGCGCGCGAGCGATGTCGAGCGCGGGTTCACCCAGCACGGCCCGCACCGCGACGACCTCGCGCTGCTGCGCGACCGGCGCGAGCTGCGCTCCTTCGGGTCCCAGGGCGAGCAGCGGCTGGCCCTGCTCTCGCTGCTGCTCGCCGAGCGCGAGGTGCTCGCCGAGGAGCGCGGGGCCCCGCCGCTGCTGCTGCTCGACGACGTCATGAGCGAGCTCGACGCCGACCGCCGCGGGCTGCTCGTGCGCCGGCTGCAGGCCGGCGGGCAGGCGCTCATCACGACCACCGACCTCGGCCACGTCCCCGGCGCCGACGCCGGCGACGTGGTGCGCCTGGCGGTCGCCGGCGGCGCCGTGCTCCAGGAGGCGCGCGCGGCATGAAGCACCGCCACGCGCCGCGGAGGCTGTCGCTCGCGATCGGGTCGCTCGCCGACGACCTCGCCCCGCGCACGCCGCTGGCCGAGGTGCAGCGCGTCTGGCCCGAGGTGGTCGGCGCGGCGGTCGCGCGGGAGGCCACGCCGATCGCCGAGCGCGCCGGCGTGCTGACCGTCAGCTGCCGCTCGTCGGTGTGGGCGCAGGAGCTCGAGCTCATGGCCCCGGAGCTCGTCGAGCGGCTCAACGCGGCCCTCGGGAGCGCGGTCGTCCAGGGCCTGCGGTGCCAGGCGGCGACGTCGCGATCGTGGGCCCGCGGGTGACCGTGGAGCGCCCGGGCGCGCGCACGCGGCAGACCGCCGCGGAGGCGTGTGCGTTTCGTGGCGATTTGCAGGCATTTCCTGACGCTCTCGCGGGCGGGGCGCCGGAGGCCGTGTGGTATCCTTACGTCAACCCGACGACGCCCCGGCTTCGGGCTCGCGTGAGTCTCTAGCCGGGGTTTCTCTGCGTCAGGACGCAGACAGATGGCGAACGAGAACGGCAAGCAGAACGCGCGCCAGGGCTCGGCCGCCTACGACGCCCAGGACATCACCGTCCTCGAGGGCCTCGAGGCGGTCCGGAAGCGCCCCGGCATGTACATCGGGTCCACGGGCATCCGTGGCCTCCACCACCTCGTGTACGAGGTGGTGGACAACTCCGTGGACGAGGCCCTCGCGGGCTTCGCGTCGCAGGTCGACGTCACGATCCACCCGGACAACTCGGTGACCGTCGACGACAACGGCCGCGGCATCCCCGTCTCCATCATGGAGAAGGAGGGCCGCCCGGCGGTCGAGATCGTGCTCACCGTGCTCCACGCCGGCGGCAAGTTCGGCGAGGGCAGCGGCTACAAGGTCTCCGGCGGCCTGCACGGCGTCGGCGTCTCGGTGGTCAACGCGCTCTCGGAGTGGGTGAAGGTCGAGGTCCGGCGCGACGACCACCTGTGGACCCAGGAGTACGACCGCGGCAAGCCGCGCTACGACCTCCAGCAGACGCGCCCCCTCGAGAAGGGCGAGCGCACCGGCACGGCCATCACGTGGCTGCCGGACGCCGAGGTCTTCGAGACGCTCGAGCACGACTTCCAGGTGCTCGAGCAGCGCCTGCGCGAGACCGCCTACCTGACGCGCGGCCTGCGGATCGTCTTCACGGACGAGCGCGCCGGCGGCAAGAAGGTCGAGTTCCACTTCGAGGGCGGCATCGAGGACTTCGTCTCGTACATGAACGAGAACAAGGAGCCGCTGGGCCGCAAGGTCATCTTCTTCGAGGGCGAGTCCGACGAGGGCGCCGTCGAGGTCGCGATGCAGTGGAACTCCTCCTACCAGGAGTCCGTCTTCTCGTTCGCCAACAACATCAACACGCACGAGGGCGGCTCGCACCTCTCGGGCTTCCGCTCGGCGCTGACCCGGACGCTCAACCGGTACGCGCGCGAGAAGGGCATCCTGCGCGAGAAGGACGACAACCTGAGCGGCGAGGACGTCCGCGAGGGGCTCACCGCCGTCATCTCGGCCAAGCTCAGCGACCCGCAGTTCGAGGGCCAGACGAAGACCAAGCTCGGCAACCCGGGCATGGAGGGCTTCGTCGCCTCGATCGTCAACGCCAAGCTCGCGGAGTTCCTCGAGGAGAACCCCGCCGAGGGCAACGCGATCATCCGCAAGGCCGTGTCGGCCTCGCAGGCGCGGGCCGCGGCGCGCAAGGCGCGCGACCTCACGCGCCGCAAGCGCGTCCTGGAGAACTCGACGCTGCCGGGCAAGCTCGCCGACTGCTCGTTCAAGGACCCGTCCCTAGCCGAGATCTTCATCGTCGAGGGCGACTCCGCGGGCGGCTCGGCCAAGCAGGGCCGCGACCGCCACACGCAGGCGGTCCTGCCGCTGCGCGGCAAGATCCTCAACGTCGAGAAGGCGCGCATCGACAAGGTCCTCAAGAACAACGAGGTCCAGGCGCTCATCACCGCGCTGGGCACCGGCATCCGCGAGGAGTTCAACCTCGAGAACGCCCGGTACCACAAGGTCGTGCTGATGACGGACGCCGACGTCGACGGCGCGCACATCCGCACGCTGGTGCTGACGCTGCTCTTCCGCGAGATGCCCGAGCTGATCGAGGCCGGCTACGTGTACATCGCCAAGCCGCCGCTGTACAAGCTCAAGCAGGGCAGCAAGGAGCGCTACATCGAGAAGGAGTCCGAGCTCGAGGAGGTCCTCCTCTCGGACAAGCTCGAGAAGATCACGGTGCTCGACCGGCAGGACCAGGAGTTCAAGCTCACCGAGTCCCGCTGGCAGCGCTACACGCGCCTGCTCAAGCAGTACGAGGGCTGGGCCAGCGCGATGCGCGGCGAGCACGGCCACGAGACCGTGCGCTTCCTCGAGGAGTGCGGCCTGCTCGACGAGCGCGCGACCGACCTCGGGACCGCGAAGCGGGTCCTCGCCGTGCAGGACGACGGCCGGCCGCACGAGACCACGGTCATCGAGGACGGCGAGGACGGCCTGGTCGTCCGCTCGGTCGAGCGCAAGACCGGCCTCGCGCAGACGCACCGCATCCGGCGCGCGCTGCTCGAGGGCACGGAGTTCGGGCAGTTCGTCAAGGTCCACCACCAGCTCGTCGAGCTGGCGGGCCAGCCGCCGTTCACCGTGCGGCTCGGCGACCGGACCGAGGACGCGTACTCGTTCGAGGCCCTGCGGGGCGCCGTCCTGGAGGTCGCGCGCCGCGGCATCACCGTCCAGCGCTTCAAGGGCCTGGGCGAGATGAACGCCGAGCAGCTGCGCACGACCACGATGGACCCGACCAGCCGGACGCTGCAGCAGGTCAGCGTCGAGGACGCCGCGGAGGCCGACCGGCTGTTCACGATGCTCATGGGTGACGTGGTGGAGCCCCGGCGCGAGTTCATCGAGCAGAACGCGCGCGCCGTGGCGAACCTGGACGTCTAGATGCCGGCTTGCACGCCGGGTGTTGAGAAGGAGGTGAGGACGCATGGCCACTGACGTCATCGGCGGCGGCAACATCGAGCCGCGCGCGCTCGAGGACGAGATGCGCACCGCGTACCTCGACTACGCGATGTCGGTCATCGTGGGGCGCGCGCTGCCCGACGTCCGCGACGGCCTGAAGCCGGTCCACCGGCGGGTCCTGTACGCGATGTCGGAGAGCGGCCTGGGGCCGACGCGCCCGTACGTCAAGTGCGCGCGCATCGTCGGCGACGTGATGGGCTCCTACCACCCGCACGGCGACTCGGCGATCTACGACACGCTCGTGCGCCTGGCGCAGGACTTCGCCATGCGCTACCCGCTGGTCGACGGCCAGGGCAACTTCGGCTCCATCGACGACGACCCCGCGGCCGCCATGCGGTACACGGAGGCCCGGCTCACGCGGCTGGCGATGGAGATGCTGCGCGACCTCGACATGGACACGGTCGACTTCGTGCCCAACTACGACGGCTCCACCGAGGAGCCGCGCCTGCTGCCCGCGCGGCTGCCCTTCGTGCTGCTCAACGGCGCCTCGGGCATCGCGGTGGGCCTGGCCACCGAGATCCCGAGCCACAACCTGCGCGAGGTGGCCGCCGCCGCGGTGGCGCTGATCCGCGACGACAAGCTCGACGACGACGCGCTGTACACGCTGATCCCCGGCCCCGACTTCCCCGGCGGCGGCCAGATCATCTCGCCCGAGGCCGACATCCGCGAGGCCTATGCCGGCGGCCGCGGCAGCCTGAAGGTGCG